>DATHIJ010000302.1:0-3874 GCA_035489975.1 Propionibacteriaceae bacterium
CGTGTCCTTGATCGTGAAGGCGACTGTGTCCTCGGATGCAGCGACCGTTGGCACGATCGCAAGCAACACGACGCCTAGCAGCAGCAGGCCGAGGCGTCTCGCCGCGCGCATCCATGCCATGGTGCTCGATCCCTTTCAACGACTCTTTGCGCACGGGGAGCGTACGCGAGCGGCCGTCACCGTAGCCAGTTCCAGGCGGCAGCGAGGACCACAATCAGGACCAAGCTGCCGAGTACGCCGGAAACGATGAGCCGACGTACCCGTGGGTTCATGGGCCCAGGATAGGACCGACGAATCTGTCGTAGCTAAAGTTCCGCATCGTACAGACCACTCGATTACGGTGTCACTCATGGGTGAGCTTCGCTTGTATGCCGTCGGCATTGACGAAGTTCGCGGCATGTTCGGCGCCTCGCCGCTGGTCGCTGAGCACTTGCGCGAGGTGGCGCGCCGGGCGTTCGCTCCGCCGGCCGTGGAGGCTCGGGGCGGGCTGCTGTCCAAGCTGGGACCCATCTTCAGACGTGTTCCGGCGACACCCCTGATCTCACCTACGCAACCCGAGCCGCAAGACGTCGAGGTGTTGCTGGCCGGAGAATACGTACCACCGGCGCGAACCGGTGCTACGTGGCGGCTGCTCGAGACCCTGGTTCAGGACATCGCCTGGGGCTCGACACGCATGAGTCTGACTGCACAATCGCTTGATGATCTTGACTTCGCATTGGCGCGTGGTGGGGTCGCGGCATCGGTGGGCCTGCGCCACCTGCTGAACAGTGCGATGAGCCTCAATCTGGTCCCGGTGGAAGGGCTGACGGTTGGGTGGCACCCGTATCACAAGGCGCTGGCAATGGCTGCCGCCTATCGCTCGGCAATCCACGACATCAAAACCGAGGAACAGCGGGAGATGATCAACGCGCTGACCGGCTGGCTGGATGGCTTCGTGCCGTGGGCACAGGTGGCGGCCTCGCTGGGTCGGCCGGTTCCTGACCTGGTGGGGTTCTGGGCCAGCTAGAGTCGTGCCTCCCGAGGCCCGTGCCCCGAAAAGGACTATTCGGGAGCGATCACCACGACGAGGTCGCCGCCCTCCACCTGCTGCACCGAGGCGATCGCGAGTCGCTGCACCACACCCGTAACGGGCGCGGTGATGGCGGCTTCCATCTTCATGGCCTCGATCGTGGAAACAGTGGCGCCGGCCTCAACTTGATCACCCTCGGTGACGGTCACGGTGACGACACCGGCGAACGGTGCTGCCACATGTCCCGGCTTGCTCGGGTCGGCACGCTCGGCGGTCTTGACGTCGACCTTGATCGACTTGTCACGAACTCGGATGGGGCGCAATTGGCCGTTGATGGTGCACATCACGGTCCGCATGCCTCGCTCGTCGGCACTACCGATCGCTGACAGCCCTAGGATCAGGCTGACGCCTTTGCCGATCTTGGCGACGTGCTCTTGGCCAGGTTGCATCCCGTAAAAGAAATCCAGAGTGTCGAGCCGCCCGACATCGCCGTAGGTTTCGCGGTTGGCCAGGAATTCCTTGGTCGGCCCGGGAAAGAGCAGGCGGTTCAGGGTGGCCTGCCTTACCAGGCCCTTGTCGTCGAGGTTGGCAGAATCCTCTTGTGAAAGCTCGATGTCGCGGACCGGGACAGTACGACCTTGCAGCGCTTTGGTCCGGAACGGTTCCGGCCAGCCGCCGGGAGGATCGCCGAGCTCCCCGTTGAG
Organism: Propionibacteriaceae bacterium; assembly: GCA_035489975.1. GTDB lineage: Bacteria > Actinomycetota > Actinomycetes > Propionibacteriales > Propionibacteriaceae > Microlunatus. Next base: position 1,714 of record DATHIJ010000302.1, read on the forward strand.
GAATCCGATCACCGAATCCGGAATGTCGTAGTGCTGCGGGTTCTCGGCGAAATCGTGTGGGTTGGCGCCCACGGCAACCAGGTGCAGCGCCAGATCACCCACCACCTTCGAAGACGGGGTCACCTTGGGGGGTCTGCCCAAAATGGCGCTCGCTGCGCTGTACATCGCCTCGATCTGCTCAAACTTCTCCCCCAACCCCAGGGCGATCGCCTGCTGCCGAAGGTTGGAGAGCTGCCCACCAGGAATCTCATGGTCGTAGACGCGGCCTGTTGGGCTGGGCAACCCCGACTCGAACGGGGCATAAACCTTGCGCACCGCCTCCCAGTACGGCTCCAGATCCATGACGGCACGCAGGTCCAGGTTGGTAGGCCTTTCCGTATTCGCGCACGCGGCCACAAGTGCCGAAGCAGGCACCTGGCTGGTCGTTCCAGCCATCGGGGCACTGGCCACGTCCACCGCATCAACACCGACGTCGACAGCGGCCCACAAAGTAGCAAGTTGACCACCTGCGGTGTCGTGGGTGTGAAGGTGCACCGGTAAGTCGAAGTTCTGTCGCAGTGCAGCCACCAACTTCCGGGCAGCCGGCGGGCGCAGCAGGCCGGCCATGTCCTTGATCGCGAGGATGTGCGCGCCCGCATTCACGATTTTCTCGGCCAGCCGCAGGTAATAGTCGAGCGTATAGAGATCCTCGGCCGGTGAGTTGAGGTCGCCGGTGTAGCACACCGCCACCTCAGCAATGGTGCTGCCGGTTTCGCGTACCGCCTCGATCGCGGGACGCATCTGCTCCACATCATTGAGCGCGTCGAAAATCCGGAAGATATCGATGCCAACCTCAGCCGCCTCTGCCACGAACGAGGTGGCGACCTTGGTTGGGTATGGCGTATAGCCGACCGTGTTGCGGCCGCGCAGCAGCATCTGCAGGCACAGACCTGGCATGTTGTAACGCAGCGCAGCCAACCGCTCCCAGGGATCCTCGGCGATAAAACGGAGCGCCACGTCGTAGGTTGCCCCGCCCCAGCACTCGACCGAGAACAGCTGCGGGGTCATCCGCCCAACGTACGGCGCGATCCGGAGAAGGTCCTTGGTCCGCAGCCGGGTGGCCAGCAGCGACTGGTGAGCGTCCCGGAACGTCGTGTCAGTGACCTCGACCGTGGCCCGCTGCCGCAGATCGGCGGCAAAGCCCGAAGGACCGAGATCGAGAAGCCGCTGCCGCGAGCCGGTAGGCGAGGGCATGTCGAGATCGACCCCGGCCGGCCGTTTCTCCCCCGGATCGAGCTGGGTCGGCGCCGGGCCGTGCGGCTGATTGACCGTTACCTCCGCCAGCCAGCGCAACAACTTGGTGCCCCGGTCGGCCGGGGCGTGTGTGGTCAGCAGTTCGGGTCGCTCATCGATGAAGGAGGTGGAGACGTTGCCCGCGATGAAGTCCTCATCCTCCAGAACCGCTTGTAGGAACGGAATGTTGGTGCTGACTCCGCGAATCCGGAACTCAGCCAGGGCACGCCTGGCGCGCGTCACTGCCGACTCGAAGGTTCGTCCGCGGGCAATGAGCTTGACCAGCATGGAGTCGAAGTACGCGCTGATCTCTACGCCGATGTCTACGGTCCCGCCGTCGAGGCGGATGCCTGCGCCACCGGCGGATCTATAGGCCGTGATCGTGCCGGTGTCGGGGCGGAATCCGTTGGCTGGGTCCTCGGTGGTGATCCGGCACTGCAGGGCTGTGCCGTTGATCCTGATCACGTCCTGGGAGAGATCAAGATCGCCCAGGCTCGCGCCCGCGGCAATGCGCATCTGAGCCTGCACCAGATCCACGTCGGTGATCTCCTCGGTGACGGTGTGCTCGACCTGGATCCGCGGATTCATCTCGATGAAGACGTGCTGGCCCGCACGCGGCCCTTCGGTTTCGATCAAGAACTCCACAGTTCCCGCGCAGGAGTAATTGATCGATTCGGAGAAACGAACCGCATCACGGCACAGCGCGGCCCGCAGCTCGCTCGAAATGTTCGGAGCCGGAGCGATCTCGACGACCTTCTGGTGCCGCCGCTGGACCGAGCAGTCGCGCTCGCCGAGGTGGACGCCGTGGCCGTAGCGATCCACCGCCACCTGGACTTCCACATGGCGGGTCTCGTCGAGCCACTTCTCGAGGTACAGCGAGTCATCGCCG
>DATHIJ010000303.1:0-9014 GCA_035489975.1 Propionibacteriaceae bacterium
GCCGAAGTACGCCAGCAGGACGGCGGCGATGATGACTAGGCCACCCATAGTGGGTGTTCCCCGCTTGACGTGGTGGGAAGTTGGCCCGTCGTCGCGGATCAGCTGCCCGTAGCCCTTTTTGACCAGGACAAGGATTGCGAGCCGGGTTCCAAGCAGCGTGGCGAGCAGGGCGATGCAGCCCGCGAAGACGATGGCCTTCACACGGCATCCTGGCGTGGGGGCGGCGGTCCGACTGCTGCAAGGATCTCCTCGGCCACGGTGTCCAAGGCTAAGCCACGAGATGCCTTGACCAGGACCACGTCGCCGGGCTCAAGATCACTGGTGACCGCAGCCACCGCATCGGTCTTGTCTGTTACCGACACCGCTCGTGCGGACGGCAAACCGGCGGCGACAGCGCCGCTCGTGACGTCTACGGCGAACTGACCAATCGCCACCAGGTGCTCGACTCCGGTCTGTGCGGCGAACCGGCCGATTGCAGCGTGCTCGTCGGCTGCGGTCTCGCCCAGCTCGAGCATGTCTCCAAGCACAGCCCAGGTGTGCCGGCCCGCGCGACCCAGCTCAGCGAGGGTGGTCAGCGCTGCCCGCATCGAGTCCGGGTTGGCATTGTAGGAATCGTTGATCACCGTGACGCCATCTGATCGATCATGCAGTTCCATCCGCCAGCGCGATCGAGGCCCGGCCGCAGCAAGCGCAGCGGCGACTGCGTCGAACTCAACACCGACGGCAAGCGCCGCGGCAGTCGCAGCTACCGCGTTCGCGACGTGGTGCCGTCCGGTCAGCTGCAGCTGTACGTGAGATTCAGATCGACCGTGATGGAGAGCGAACGAGTACCGCCCATAAGCATCTCCTACGAGTCCGGATGCCCAGACACCATCATCAAGAGGCTGGTTCGTAGACCAGGGGAGCACGTGACCCCGAGTACGCCCGCGCATCGACCAGACAAGCGGATCATCAATGTTCAGAACGGCCCAACCATCAGCTGGCAGGGCTTCCACCAACTCGCCTTTGGCTTGGGCGATTGCTGCCTGTCCGCCGAACTCCCCGACATGGGCTTGGCCCACGTTCAGCACCACACCCACCCGTGGCGGCGCGATGTCACAGAGGTAAGCGATGTGGCCAATCCCCCGCGCACCCATCTCCGCAACGAGGAACCTGGTTTGCTCGTCGACTCGTCCGACGGTGAGCGGCACACCGAGCTCATTATTGAAGTTGCCGGCGGCCGCCACGGTCGGCCCGGCACGCTCGAGCACCTGCGCCAATAAGTCCTTGGTCGAGGTCTTGCCGACTGAACCGGTGATGCCAACAACGCGAAGACCCGTGGCTCTTGCGCGGTCGACGAGGTATCGGGAGAGCCGGCCGAGCGCGACAAGTGGGTCGCGCACCACTAAGCAGAGCGCGCCCGGCACCGGGTGTCTGGTAAGGGACGCCGCCGCGCCCGCGGCGGTGGCCGCGGCAACGTAGTCATGACCGTCGACATGCTCTCCAGGTAGCGCCACAAACAACGCACCAGCCGCCACAGCTCGGGAGTCCGATGTCAAGGCAGTCACGACCGCAGTCGGGTCGCCGGGGCCCGATAGCTGGGCACCCAACACTGTGGCGATCTCGTCGACCGTCACTGCAATCACGGCATCATGTCCCGTTGACCAGCCTGCTCCGCCAGATCCGGATGCAGCACGGCCCACTCCTCCGCTGCCACCACCGGATCGCTGAACGGCAGGACGGTGCCAGCGATCTCCTGACCGAGCTCGTGGCCTTTGCCGAGAATTGCAACCACGTCACCAGGAGTCGCCAGCTGCAAGGCGAGATTGATGGCGGAGCGCCGGTCGCCGCCGTCGATGACCTCTGTTGCCAGACCATCTCGGCGCACCGCGGCGCGCGCCCCGCTGATCAACTGCGCGCGAATGGCGGCCGGCTCTTCGGATCGTGGATTGTCGTCGGTGGCGATCACGACATCCGCGTGTCGCGCCGCCGCCTCGCCCATCGGCTCGCGCTTCAGTGGATCACGGTCTCCACCACAGCCAACGACCACGATGCGATGCCGGCTTCCGACTGCTTCCAACGCCGCAGCGATCGCCTGGGGTGTATGCGCGAAGTCGACATAGACCAGCGGTGCGCTGGGGCCCAGCTCGACCCGTTGCATCCGGCCCGACACATTGGCCTGCCCCAAGCCGGCGGCAGCCCGTTCCAGATCCCCGCCGATCGCGTCGACCATTGCGAGCGCCGTCAGCGCGTTGCGAATGTTGAAATCACCAGGGAGTTTGAGGTCGAACTCGAGACGACGACCGCGTACGTCGGCCCGAACCGCAACGCCTCCATCTGGCAGGGCTTGGTACGCCAGAGCTCGGCAGGCTGCATAGCGGTCAATGCTGACCGTGGTGAGGCCCATTCCAGCCGCACGACCGATCCGCCGCACCAGCTCGCCACCTCGCGGATCGTCGATGTTGATCACTGCGTGCCTGGTTCGATCCGGCGTGAACAGCGATGCCTTTGCCTCGAAGTAGGATTCGACGTCGCCATGGAAATCTAGGTGATCTCGGCCGAGGTTGGTGAAGGCTGCGACGTCAAAAGTGATCGCTTCGGCGCGACCGAGCACCAGAGCATGGGACGAGACCTCCATGACGACGGTCTCGGCTCCCTCTTCCAGCAGAAAAGCCAGTAGACCCTGTAGGTCGGTCGACTCCGGTGTGGTCACGGTAGTGGGGACGCAGTCCAGAGCGATGCCATTCAGCCGGAAACCGACCGTACCCACCAGGCCGGTGCTCACTCCCCCGGCCCGCAGTGCTGCTTCCAGAAGGAATGTCGTGGTCGTCTTCCCGTTGGTGCCAGTGACGGCACACATGGTGAGCGCGTCGGCGGGCCGACCATAAATGGTGGCGGCGACGCCAGCCATCGCCTGCCGCGGACGGTCGACGACGATCACCGGAAGCGCGACGCCGTTGACCATGCGGTGGCCAGCGGCATCGGTGAGGATGGCAACCGCCCCTGCGAGGGCGGCCTGCTGGGCGAACTCAGCGCCGTGATGATGCGCGCCGGACAATGCGACGTAGAGGTCGCCGGGACGTACCAGCCGGGAGTCGAAGCTGATGCCACTGACAACCGGGTCGCTTACCGCGGCGCGGTCCCCAAACAGCTCGGCCAACCCGATCTGGTGTCTGGTGCGAGGCCGGAGCACACCCCCCCGTAGAGCAGAAGACACGTTGGTGACGTTATCGACTTGTCGGCCCACGCGGACCAATACCTCTCCTTTGATCGCTCGCTCCGCTCGCTGCGGATCGCGCTGGAAAGCCGCCTAGTTCGTCCCGCGGCTACCACTTAGTGGGCAGCGGCTTGTGCGGCCTGGCATCCGGAACGACCGAGTAACGCGGCAGGGCCACGTTCATGATGTCGCGATACGCAGGCGCTGCTGTGCCCGTTCCCGTCTCGCCTTTGCGCGGGTTGCTGATCACGACATAAGTCAGAATCTGCGGGTCGTCGATCGGCGCAAAGCCTATGAATGAGGTTACGTAGCCTCGATAGCAGCGACAGCTGGTGTCGGCGCGCTGTGCGGTGCCGGTCTTGCCGCCGCTGGTGTATCTGTCGAGCTTGAGATTCCGCTGACCGTTCCTGGTGTCGACGACTGCTTGCATCAGCTCGCGTACCTGTGCCGAACTCTGCTCCGAGATGACCCGCTGCTGCGGCGCTCGCGGCACCCCCACTTCTTTCCCCTCCCCGTCGAAGGCATTCTTGATCAGTGTCGGCGGGTTGTAAATACCGCGATTCACCACACCCGCGACGGCGGCGGCTTCCTGAATGCCGGTGACCGCGATGGCCTGCCCGAAAGCGATCTGATCGCGCTGGCCGCTCATCATGTCTGGCTTCGGCATGATGCCTGCGGACTCGCCAGGCAGTTCGATGCGGGTCTTCGAGCCGAGGCCAAAGCTCACCAGGTAGTCGTGCAGCCTCTGTTTGTCGAGCTGCCGGGCGAGCAGCGCTGTGCCGATGTTGGATGAGTCTGCGATCACTCCGCGCATCGTGTAGCGCAGCACTCCGTGGGAGAAATGATCCTTGATAGCGCCACCACCTGAAGCAAGGCGGGCGGGAATGATCTCGCGGGTGGATGGATTCGCCGTGCCTGAATCGAGCAGCGCCGCCGCAGTCAAGACTTTCTGTACGCTTCCCGGTTCGTACGGGGTTGAGATGGCGCGGTTGCCACGATCTTCAGATCTTGCGGCCTGCGGCCGCGACGAGTCGTAGCTGGGGGCATTGGCCAGCGCAATCACTTGACCTGTTTTGACGTCCAGAACGATGGCGAAGCCTGAGTCGGCGCGGGTCTTGGTGACCTGCTCGGCCAGCCGGCGTTCGGCGGCCCACTGCACCTCGGAGTCGAGGGTGAGCTGGAAGCTGAGGCCGTTGCGTGCCGGCGTGAGCGACCTCCGGCCGAGCGGAATCTTGCTGCCGTTCGGTGCGCTCTCATATGTTTCCTTGCCTTCAACGCCGGCCAGCTGAGCATTGAGCGTACGCTCCAGCCCGGCCAGGCCCTCACCGTCTGCCCCGACGAATCCGACCACCGAGGCGCCGACCGAGCCGTTGGGATAGCTGCGGATGGGATCGCTCTCCCGGAAGATCCCCCGCAGGTTGCGGCTGGACAACTCGGCGGCAAGTGCGGCGTAGCTGAGGGCAGGCACCTTCTTCTTGAGATAAACAAAGCGCGTGCCGGTTTTGGTCAGCAGCGGCATCAGCGCTGCCTGCGACATGCCGAGGTGGCCAGCAAGCACGCCGGCGAACTCGGCCGCACGGGGAGCTGTCAGTGTCGGATCGGCTGTCACCGCGACGGCTGGCTGGGTTGAGGCAAGAACCAGACCATTGCGATCGGTTATCTCGCCACGCGCCGGGAGTAGCGGCAAGGTGCGAGTCAAGGCATCGGCCGTATAGGAGGAGGAGTCGAAGCCTTGCAGCTGCAGCAGCCGGCCCGCGCAGAGTGAAAGTGCCATGGCGACAGCGATGAGCAGCACATGCAATCGCCGCGGGGCGGATGCCAGCGGCAGCCTCATCGGCGGCCTGCGGCGTACCAGTCGAATCGGCGATGGCTGTCGCACTCGCGGCCGAGGAGCCCGTACCGTGCCATCACGCAGGATCCGCACCCCCCGGGCGTGCAGCGTGGACGGGCGGTCAGTCTCCGTCAGCCGCTGGCGGCCCGCGGCGGCCGTGGCGCGGAGTGGTCGCTTCGGGTCTGGGCGTGCCGGCGGCCGAGGACCATGCTCCTCCGCCATCAGCCCGGTTCCTGGCTGTCGGTCTTCTTTCTGGTTTTCGGGGCGGAGACCTCCGCGGCCGCCTTCTTTTTCGCCGCTACGCGTTGGGCAGCCTTTCGCTTTGCCTCTGCCTGAGCGGCCTCCTTCTTCGCGGCCCGTGCTGCGGCCTTTGCCTCAGCACGGGCGCGCTTGGCCGCCTCCTCGGCTGCCAGCTGCGCTGGTGTCTTCACAATCAGAGCGGGTACCTCATGACCGCTCACCGGAATGGGCTTGCCTACCACCTTGCCGCTGGGCAGCACCAGAAAAGCTGGGAAGGGGTTGGGGCGCATCCCGAGCTCGGAGGCTCGTCGAGCGAGCTCTTGGGGGGCGGCCAGCGCGGCAAGCTGATTCTCCATGTCTGCTTGGGTGTAGGCGAGTTCGGTGGCTTGCCGATTGAGGGTACGCGACTCGAATACCTGGTTCTGCAACGTGGTGTTGAGCATGAGCAGGCCCACCATGCCCATCCCGAAAAGCCCGATCAGCACAAGAAGAAAAGGGAATCGAGCCAGGCGGGCGGCCGGTTGGTCCACGGCCCGGAGAGGCCGCTCTGTCGTACGGCGGCCGCCATCCCTGGCGGCGCGGCGGTCGTCATTCCTGGCGGCGAGAGGTGCCCAGAGCGCGCTCACCCGGCTACCGCCATCTCGGAGATGCGGACCGCCGCACGGAGCCGCACCGACGTAGCGCGTGGATTGCGGGCGATCTCAGCAGGACTGGGCCGCAGCGCTCCGCGGGTCAGCAGCCGCAGCTCCGGCCGAAGATCAGCCGGAACGACCGGAAGGTCGCGGGGCGCGCGATCCCGAGCGGCAAGACCGAGGATTTGCTTGACCAACCTGTCCTCGAGCGAGTGATATGCCAGCACGGCAATGCGCCCATCGAGCGCGAGCGCCGCGATAGCATTCGGCAGCACCGACTCCAGCGATTCGAGCTCGGCGTTGACCTCGATCCGTAGCGCCTGGAACGTCCGCTTCGCAGGATGGCCACCGGTCTTGCGGGAAGCTGCGGGCACAGTGTCGTAGAGCAGCTGCACAAGTCGGCCGGAGGTGACAAAAGGCTCGCGTTCTCGCTCAGCAACTATCCGGCGAGCAATGTGATCGGCGTAGCGCTCCTCGCCGTAGGTTCGCAGGATTCGAGACAGCTCAGCCTTCGAATAGGTATTGAGGACCTCGGCCGCAGTCAGATCTTGGCGGCCCATCCGCATGTCGAGCGGCGCATCCCGAGCGTAAGCGAACCCGCGTTCCGGATCGTCAATCTGGAGCGAGGAGATGCCGAGATCAAGCAGAATCCCTTGCACCTTGGGTCGGCCCAACTTCGCGAGCACGGCCGGCAGCTCGTCGTAGACCGCCTCCACGAGCGTGACGCGGTCAGCAAACTCGGCCAGCCGTTCACCGGCCAGAGCAAGAGCGTGCGGATCACGATCCAGTCCGATCAGCTGGGCATCGGGACACGCAGTCAACAGCGCGTGTGCATGACCGCCGAGGCCGAGTGTGCAGTCGACAAGGACGCACTCCTCAGCTGCGGAATCAGTGGGCGGTGCTTCGAGGGCCGGAGCCAACAGCGCAACGACCTCCGCCAGCATGACGGGTACGTGCAGCTCGGCGCGGCCACTCATCCGACATCTCGACCCTTCAGATTCCGTACTGTACGGCGAGAGCTCGCGTAGGGGGGTTTCAACCCGAGATCCGCGGGGAGTCCTACCTGGCACCGGGGAAGTTGTGTCAGGGAGTCGAACCTGCGGGTTGAAGCCTCCCTACACGAGCTCTATTCGTCTTTTGTTGTTGCGCTCCTCAGCCTCCTGGGAACACGTTCTGGTTCAGTTCGGCAAATGCCGGTTCCTTCTCAGCGGAGTACTGCTCCCATGCGGCGGCGTTCCAGACCTCCACGCGTTCGATCGCCCCCACCACGACACAGTCCTTATCGAGGCCTGCGTACGACCTCAGATGAGGCGGGATCGTGATCCGCCCTTGCTTGTCCGGTGTCTCGTCGGAGGCTCCCGAAGCGAGCATCCTCTGGTAGTCCCGGACGTCTTGTTGGCTGGAGGAGGCGCTCCTCACGGTTTTGGTCACGTCGACGAACGCACTGATCGGCCAAATGGCCAGGCATCGCTCCTGGAATCGGGTGATCACCAGGCCGTCAGCTAGCTCGTCGCGGTACTTCGCCGGAAGGATCAGACGGCCTTTGTCGTCGAGCTTCGGAGTGTGGGTGCCAAGAAACATGGGCCACCCTCCTAACCCCACTCATCAACCGCTACTCTCCACTTCGCCCCACCATACCCCACTTTCCCCCACATGGCACCCCATGTTGGCTTGTCCCTTCAGCTTCGGCGTGTTGCTCTTTTTCTTGAGAGCGGGGGACAACACGTAGGGTTTGCACATGTCCCTGGGCTATGAGAAGGCAGCCGCGATCGGGCAAAGTCCTGACCGTGCCTACTCACTCTCCGACGTGGTTCAGGTAATGGCCAAAGTGCGGCACGCAATGGAGAGCGTGATCGAAGGAAAACGGAGTTCGGTCGACCTCGCGCTCGTTGTGCTGCTGGCCGAAGGTCATCTCCTTGTCGAGGATGTGCCAGGGGTAGGCAAGACGATGCTCGCCAAGGCCTTGGGTCGCTCAATCGCGTGCTCCGTCCGCCGAGTTCAGTTCACACCGGACCTGTTGCCATCAGACATCACAGGCGTCTCGGTGTTCAATCAGGAAACGCGCGATTTCGAATTCAAGCCCGGTGGCATCTTCGCCAATATCGTGGTCGGCGACGAGATCAACCGTGCGTCGCCGAAGACACAGTCGGCTCTGCTGGAGTCGATGGAAGAACGTCAAGTCAGCGTCGACGGCACGACGTATCGGCTCGAGTCGCCCTTTATGGTGGTCGCCACCCAGAACCCGATCGAGATGGAAGGCACCTATCCGCTGCCGGAAGCACAGCGCGACCGGTTCATGGCGCGGATCCAGATGGGCTACCCGACTCCGAACTCCGAGCTCGACATGCTCGAATCTCACGGATCCTCTGATCCACTTGCCGCGCTGCAGCCGGTAACCGATGGCGCCACCATCCGTGGGCTGATCGAGGCGGTCAAGAAGGTGTACGTCAGCCCGGCCGTCAAGCACTACATCGTGCAGATGGTCAACGCCACGCGGAACTCGCGCGACCTTCGGCTCGGCGCCTCACCTCGCGCGACCCTCCAGCTGCTGCGAGCGAGCCGTGCATTCGCGGCGATGTCGGGCCGGGACTACGTGACTCCGGACGATGTTGGCGCCCTTGGGGTCTCCGTCTTGGCGCACCGGGTGTTGCCCTCCACCGACGCGCAGCTCGCCCGCCGTACGGTGACCGACGTCATCGCCCAAGCCATTCAATCCGTACACATTCCCGACCGGAGATAGCATGTCGCGTCCGTGGCGGCTGCTCACCCACCGAGGACGGTTCTTCGTACTGATCGGCCTCCTCGTTGTCCTGCTGGCGATGGCAGCCGGCCAACGTGACGTCATGCGGCTAGGTCTACTCCTGCTGGCGCTCCCTGTCATCGCCGCCATCTTGGTCTCTCGGGCCCGGCTGCGGATGTCATGCGAGCGAGCCGTCGAGCCCGCCCAGGTGCCACTGGGCTCACCTATGAAGGGCCAGATCATTCTGGGCCAAGACGGCATACTGCCGGCCGGGATCTTGCTGCTCGAGGACTCGGTACCGCGCGAGCTCGGCAACCGGCCACGATTCTTGGTGGACCGAGCGGATCAGAGCTGGCGCCGGGTGGTGGAGTACCC
>DATHIJ010000304.1:0-4046 GCA_035489975.1 Propionibacteriaceae bacterium
GATTTCGCTTCACCAGTGCCTCGAAACGCGGCCACCGCGGCGGCTCTGACGCCCGATGGAGATGCATTTTCAGGGTCAGCTGGCGTTTCCGCCTCCGCGCCTGCAGGCGGTTGCCGAACTAGATTCCCTCGCGGGCGATCACCTCATGAGCAGCCCAAGCGGAGGTCGCGGGGCGAAGACTCACGAAACCGTCCCGTTGCCGCGCGGTCCAGGCGGCCAATACCCCTGAGACGACGGTCGGGTTATGCAACCGGCCTTCGAGGACCGCCTCGACCAGGTCGTCCAGCGATGCCCACACCGTATCCATGTGTGCCTCCTCGCCCTCGCGCGTGAAACCGTCCGGAGGATCGACGGCGACCAGGTCGCGGGCGAGATAGATGCGTAATGATTCGCCGAGAATTCCCGGCGTGGTGAACAGATCCACGAGTACGGCCCAGCGTCGGGCTGCGAGTCCCACCTCTTCTGCCAGCTCACGCTGAATGGCCGCGAGGTAATCCTCGCCTGCGACATGGAGCAGTCCAGCGGGCGGCTCGATCAAGCGGTGGCGTACCGGATGTCGGTATTGCCGAACCAAAGCGACCCGGCCATGATCATCGAGCGCGATCACTCCGACCGCTCCCGGGTGCTTGAGATATTCCCGCGCGATCAGCTGCCCGTCGGGCGTCCTCACCTGATCTTGGACGTAGCTGGTGATCGCGCCCCGGGCCAGCACAGTCGAGGAGTCGACCGGCCAGGCGAGCGGCGTGTCAGCCAGCTCGTCAAGGCCGAGAATGATCATCGATGGTCGTCGTCTACTGGCAGCCGCGTGGCGATCTTGCGGTCCAGCGCCGCCTCGACCAGACCGACGAAGAGCGGATGCGGCCTGGTTGGTCGTGATTTGAGCTCTGGGTGCGCTTGAGTGGCGACGAAGTAGGGATGGATCTCGCTCGGCAACTCGATGAACTCGACCAGTGTGGAGTCCGGCGAGGTGCCGCTGATCACCAGACCCGCATCCTCGAGCTGGTCGCGGTAAGTGTTGTTGACCTCGTAGCGATGCCGATGCCGCTCCTCGACATGCCCCTGACCGTAGCGCTTGGCGACGATCGAGCCGGGCAGCAATTCGGCCGGATAGGAACCGAGGCGCATGGACCCGCCAAGGTCGCCGCCGCCCGCGACGATCGCGACCTGTTCGGCCATCGTCGCGATGACCGGATGCGGAGTATCGGGCGCGAACTCGCTGCTGTCGGCTCCGTCAAGGCCGGCCATGTGCCGGGCAACCTCGATCACCATGCACTGCAGGCCGAGGCAGAGTCCCAAGATCGGGATTTGGTTCTCGCGGGCGTAGCGGATAGCGCCCACCTTGCCTTCGACGCCTCGGATCCCGAAGCCGCCTGGTATGACGACGCCGTCGACCTCGCTCAGTATCCGCGCCGCGCCCTCGCGAGTCTGGCAGTCGTCCGAGCCGACCCAGCGGATCGCGACCTTGGCATGGTTGGCGAAACCGCCTGCGCGCAGCGCCTCGCAAACCGAGAGGTACGCATCAGGCAGGTCGACGTACTTGCCGACCAGAGCGACGGTGACTTCCTCCTTCGGATGGTGCACCCGGTCGAGCAGGTCGTTCCAACGTGTCCAGTCGACGTCGCGGAACCGCAGGTCGAGCCGCCGCACCACGTACGCGTCCAGCCCCTCGGAATGCAGCACCTTCGGAATGTCGTAGATGCTCGGGGCGTCGATCGCGGCCACCACAGCGGATTCGTCGACGTCACACATCAGAGAGATCTTGCGCTTCACTGAGTCTGGAATATCTCGGTCGGAGCGGCAGACCACGGCATCGGGCTGGATACCGACCTGCCGCAGCGCAGCAACCGAGTGCTGGGTCGGCTTCGTTTTCAGCTCGCCGCTGGGACCGATGTAGGGCACCAGCGAAACGTGTAGGAAAAACACATTCTCCCGGCCGACGTCGTGCCGTACTTGACGTGCCGCCTCAAGGAATGGCAAGGACTCGATGTCGCCGACGGTGCCACCGATCTCGTGAATGACTACATCGATGTCTGGTCCTCCCATGGCCAACATCGACTCTTTGATCTCGTTGGTGATGTGAGGAATGACCTGCACCGTGTCACCGAGATAGTCACCCCGCCGCTCCTTGGCGATCACCGAGGAGTAGACCTTGCCGGTCGTGATGTTGGCCTCGCCAGAAAGATTGACGTTGAGGAAACGCTCGTAGTGACCAACGTCGAGATCGGTCTCCGCGCCATCGTCGGTGACGAACACTTCCCCGTGCTGGAACGGGTTCATCGTTCCGGGATCGACATTGAGATATGGGTCCAGCTTCTGCATGGAGACGCTCAGTCCACGAGCGACGAGCAGGTTGCCGAGGCTGGAGGCCGTGAGCCCCTTGCCGAGAGAGGAGGCGACACCCCCGGTCACAAACAGATGCTTGGTGAATTTCTCGCGGTACCCCACGGGCCTCCAGCTTACGTCCTGGGGCCGCTAGCGCACGGCGAACCCGCCCGAGTCGTCCCAGAACCCTTTATAACGTCGATGTCGAGTGAGGTCGGCATACGCCTTGACCAGGTCGTCGACAACAGCGTCTTCGCCGGGCCAGGTGGCTGCCTGATGGCGGCCCGACTCTATGAGACGGCGCCGCTGATCGGGATTGTCGGCGAGCGCAATGACGTGGCGCGCAGCCTCTTCGGTATCTCCGGGCGGGACTAACACTGCTGCCGACCCGACCAGCTCATCGATCCCACCCACCCGGGTGCTGACCAGCGGCACGCCAGCCAGCAGAGCCTCCTGGGCGACAAACGCGCGGGCTTCCCAAGTGGAGGTCAGCAGAGCGAGGTCAGCAGCCGCAAGCAACGAACCGATGTCATCGCTTCGCCCCAGCAAGGACACTTGCAGACGCTCGTCTGTGATACGGCGCTCTAGCGCATCCTGCTCCGGCCCATCGCCGACAACGACAAACCGTAAGTCGGGCCTCTGGCGTACAGCAGCGGCTACGTCAAGCACCATGCCAAGGTTTTTCTGGGGTGCCAGCCGGCTGACCGTGAGTATCACGGTGTCGTGAGAGCCAGCACCGAGAGCCCGTCGCTGCTGCTCACGGCTGATCCTGGCGGCTGGCAGCACTGGTGCCGCGATCGGAGACAGCCGCGCGTTACGAGCTCCGAGTCGTACGGCTTGAGCGACAAGATCGCTGCTGGCGCCAAGGGTCAGATCCGCGCCCAGTGCCACCGCTCGTTGCATCTGGCGTACCGCCGCCGGCACGACTCCATCGCCCAAAACAGCGTTATGCCACGTCACGACGATGGGCACTTTGAACATCCAGGCGATCGGGATCCCCAACCACCCAGCCTTCAGCCCGTGTGCATGCACCAGATCGGCGCCAATAAACCGGCGCTGGCTGGTCAGCGGCCAGACATCAAGGCCTAGTTCCTTGAAACCCTGGGCCTCGGCCGTGCCCTTGGGGCAGAACACCCGGATCTGGTGACCGCGCTGCTCCAGCCGCGGGGCGATGCTCCCGACGTGACGCCCGATCCCACCGGTACTGGCGGTCAGCAGCTGCGCGACTTTCATGATGAGCCCACCTCGGCCGAAGGTGTACGGTGCCGCAGCGCCCACAGCTGCGCGAGCAACGCAGGTGCCAGGAGTCGCAGCGTTCCCGCGAAGAGCGCTACACAGAGCAGCGCCGCGGCGACGGCGCCGAGCACCGCCGCCACAAAACCGACATCGGCAAGCACCTGGGAACCGGCTGCCGACACACCACCTGCCAGCACAGCGGCCGCAAAACTGACCAGCATTGGTCTCCTCAGGCCAACGGCGGGCATTCCGGACCGTCGCAGCAGTGCCCACCCCCACGCGGCGCCTACGACCATCCCGAGCGACACGCTGGCCGCCAGCGCAGGCACCAGCCAATCCGCCGGAACTACCACCCGCAGCAGGGCCACGCTGATGATCACCGCACCCCAGCCCATCGCGTTGGCCACGCCCGACGCCTTTCCCAAGTGCTGGGCGAGCAAAGTGCGCGAAGCCAGGCCCAGCAGGGTGAACCCGACAATCGCGGGTGC
>DATHIJ010000305.1:0-2673 GCA_035489975.1 Propionibacteriaceae bacterium
TTTTTGTGCTCGACAAGGACGCCATTGCGGAGCCGACGCCGCGTGCGTGTGCGGGTTGTCTCCTTGTCCGCCCGAGGGCGGGCTGACTTTGACGGACTGGACTGATCCGGTTTCTTCGCTGTGAGCGGCCCGCTCGCTGCGATGGTGCCCTTAGCTGCCGGGTCGATCCCGAGATCGTGGAAGAGGTGCGGTGAAGTGGAGTACGTCTCGTCCGGCTGCTCGAACGGCAGCGCCAAGGCGTCATTGATCATCTTCCAGCGCGCCAGGTCGGCCCAGTCGACGAAGGTGATCGCGACTCCAGATGCCCCTGCCCGCCCCGTGCGGCCGATCCGGTGCACGTAATCCTTCTCGTCCTCTGGGCACTCATAGTTGATCACATGGCTCACGCCCTCGACGTCGATCCCTCGCGCGGCGACGTCGGTCGCCACCAGGACGTGGATGCGTCCTTCGCGGAAGCGACGCAAGGCTTTTTCCCTCGCCAGCTGGTTCAGATCGCCATGGATGGGCGCGGCTGTGAAACCGCGGATAACAAGATCATCGGCCAATCGCTGCGCTGCGCGCTTGGTGCGACAGAAGATCATCGCTCGCGTGCAGTTTTCTGCTTGCAGAATGCGGGCCACGATCTCGGGCTTGTCCAGGTCATGAGCTTGGTAGACGAACTGAGCTGTTGCCGGCACCGTGCTGGTGTCACCAGCGGATTCGGCCCGGATGTTGACCGGATGGCGCATGTGGCGGCGAGCGAGGGAGACGATCTCCGCTGGCATGGTGGCTGAGAACAGCATTGTCTGCCGCAGCTCCGGCGTCTCAGCCAAGATTCGCTCAACGTCTGGCAGGAAACCCAGATCCAGCATTTTGTCGGCTTCGTCAAGGACCAGCACTTTGATATGACCAAGATCAAGCGTCCCACGATCGACCAGGTCGAGGAGGCGCCCGGGAGTGCCTACCACGACATCGACTCCGCGACTCAGCGTGCTGAGCTGAGGCTCGTAACCAACCCCACCGTAAACAGTTAGCACTCGCGCATGTCTGAGCGCCGATGCAGTGACGAGGTCGGCAGCGACCTGGCTTGCCAACTCGCGGGTCGGCGTCACCACAAGCGCCTGCGGGGCACCGGGCTTGGAGAGCTCGGGGTAGTCCCGTTCGCCCGGCACGACGACGCGCTGCAGCAGCGTGATCCCGAACGCCAGGGTCTTTCCAGTGCCGGTACGTGCCTGACCGATCATGTCCGTGCCAGTCAGCGCAATGGGAATGGCCATGGCTTGAATCGGAAACGGTGTGGTGATGTCGACCTGCTCCAGGGCGTGCACGATCGGCTCGATCACGCCGAGATTGGCAAAGGTGGTCGGGACCGCCGTTTGGGGTGCTGCAGGCCCAGATGGGACCTCGTGAGTGGCTTTCGTACTCAGAATCGCCTCAATGCTCGTTTTAGGTCAATGAGTCGCCCGGCGGCGCGTGGTGCGCGCATGGTGTTCAGGGTGCTGCGACATCATCGTTGTGAACTTGAGGCAGTCTACCGACCCGTCAGCTTTGGGTTGTCCCATCAGCCAGTCGGAACGCCAGCTCCGTTCGCCAAGCGTTCATGTCGGGTTGCTCGAGCGGGTCGGTGTGGTAGATCTCGAGCCGGCATCCCCACCGCTCGCCAACCGGGCTGTCAGACACGTCCCACCGCAGACCTTGAGTCTCCGCCCACTGCAAGAGCTCTGCTGTGGCCTTCTCGAGACCGTCGGGGTGGCCTACGAAAAACGCGCGGACGAAACGTCCGCCGGGAAGAGTTTCAGCCGTCACCGCGCCGCCGGCCTCTGCCGCTAGGTCGAGCGGTGCGGCGACCGGCAGGCCGGCCTCGACTTCGAGCTCGCGCTCCATATCGATGGTCAGGTAGCGGAAGAACGGAGCTCCGGACGGCGTCTGGCCGCGTTGGGCAAGCCAGCCGAACAGCTCCGGAATGTGGTCGGCGACCCGACTGAGGGTGAACATGGTGACGGCCTCGCGGACCGCCACGTACGGTTGCGGGCGACGTTCGATGATCTGCGGGGTGCTCTCAAGGCTGGTCATGCCGGGTACAGACTCCCAACTGGTTCGAAAATCATCGGGATCCAGCGCGATGTGCGAGCGCCGCTCGAGGTGGCCACGGGCACTATCCTGCCTCCATGAGTGAGGGGTCGCAGCAATCCGACGTCGTTCCTCATGCTGCAGCTGAGCCTTGGGTTTCCGAGCCGGAGTATCGGCAGGGCGCTGTCGACTTGCTCGGCATCTTGGCATACGGGGCGCTGGCGGCCTT
This sequence comes from Propionibacteriaceae bacterium, assembly GCA_035489975.1. Taxonomy (GTDB): domain Bacteria; phylum Actinomycetota; class Actinomycetes; order Propionibacteriales; family Propionibacteriaceae; genus Microlunatus. Next base: position 2,279 of record DATHIJ010000305.1, read on the forward strand.
CGACCGCCTGGCCGAGGACGCGCGCCGGGCGCCCACTGTTGCCGACAAGGTCTACGTGGCGTCGCTTGCGGCGCTCCAGATCAAACATTTCGACACGGTGCGTGCCCGACTGAGCGAGCTGGACGCGGACGTCATGGCGGCAATGAAACCGTTCCACGCTCCGTTCAATCAGTTCCACGCGCAGACCAAGCCGAAGGACTGGTTGGAGGGGCTGGTGCTTGCCTACGTCGGCAACGGCTTCGCCGCAGATTTCTACCGCGAGGTGGCGGCGTTCGTCGATGCTGACACTCGCGCCGTGGTGCACCAGGTGCTGGCCGACGAGGGACATGCGGACTTCGTCATCGAGGAGGTGCGCGCCGCCATCGCCGCAGACCCCCGCGTGGCAGGTCGATTGG
>DATHIJ010000306.1:0-7284 GCA_035489975.1 Propionibacteriaceae bacterium
GGGCTGCCCGTCGAGCAACGGGATGGAGCCGCCGCCCTCATCGACGCCACGTGGGCCCACGGGTTTCTCAGTATGAGCGCGATGCTCATCTTCATCGGCCAGACCCTCGGCGCGATCTTGATGGGTCTGGCTCTCAGAGGCTCTATCCCTACCGTCGGATGGGTAGCGGTGCTCCTGTCCCAGCCCATCCACCTCCTGGCATTCGCGCTGAATGTGCTCGATGGCGCCGCCCTGGCCTGGGGACTGACGGCGCTGGCATTCGCCTTCTGCGCAGTGGCCGTGTTGCGCACCCCGGACGACGAGTGGGATCTTCCACCGCTTTCGACTGAAGGAGAACCAGCATGACCACCACTGTCAGCTCGGCGAGCACACGCTCAACCCGACCACGTAAGGTCCGAGACGTCAGACGATTACGGCGCATCGTCGCGGCTGTGGTCTTGCTCGTGCCGGCCACGACAATCGCTGTCGGCCGCCTGTTCGTCACGGACGACCCCGACACCCTAAAGGCGCTGGACCTGATCGCGGCCAACCCGAGCCGCCAGTTCACGTTCGCCCTTCTCGGCTTCTTCGCTGGGCTGACTCTCGTTCCCGCGTTCGTTGCGGCTGCGCGGCTGTCCAGACGCCGCCGGCCGGTGCTCACCATGATCGCCCTCGGGGTCAACATCGTTGCCTACCTCGGCGGATGGGCGCTCGCCGCCATCGACAACATGTACATCGCGGGAGCAACGCTTCCTGTGGAGCAGAGGGACGGCGCAGCGGCACTCATCGATGCCATGTGGTCCGACGGGCTCGCCGGGATCAGCGCACTGCTCATGGTCATCGGCCATATTCTCGGCGCGATCTTGATGGGTCTCGCGCTCCGAGGCAGCATCCCCACCGTGGGATGGGTCGCGATGATCTTGTCCCAGCCTGGTCACGTCTTCGCCTTCGTCGTCTTCCCATCACCAGTCATGGACGCCCTGGCTTGGGGGCTGATGGCTCTGGCGTTCACGATCTGTGCGGTGACCGTGCTGCGTACGCCCGACAACGAGTGGGATCTGCCACCACGAAGCTGATCAAACATCCCGCCAAAGATCGTGCGCGTTCGACCAGTGTCTACAAGGGTCGAACGCGCATGATCTTCTGCGCGAACCGAAAGATGGGATCGACGGCTGCGTTTGCCATCTCAAGAGTGCTGGCGAGGCATCATCAGCCACCCATGACACCCGTTAGTCATCTTGAGAAGGCTCGCGAGCCGTCCGTGTGCGGCTCACCACCGGTACGGTTCTCGAAAGCCGGCGCCATCAGACTCGAGGCCACCTCCGCACACCAGCGCACTCGAAGACAGCTTCGGCAAGAGCCTCGAACCGAAACGGCGTTGAAAACCAGCCGGAGAGCTCGGCCCAAAGGTTAGGGGTGTAGCCGAAAGCGAGTCGGTGTTCGGGGTCGGCAAACCCCAGCGAGCCACTCGCGCCGGTATGACCAAAAACGCCTGGAACTCCGATGTCGGGCCACATCGGTCCCCCGGGAAGGGCGAAGCCAAGGCCGAAGTCGGTCCGGACGCGGAGGACGACATCGCGGCCGCTGGCCTGTGTCTGCCTCGCCGCATTCATCAGGTCTGCACTGATCAGCCGCCGGCCGTCAACTTCGCCAATCAGGGCAGCGAACATCCGCGCGAGTGACGGCCCGTTCCCCACAGCGCCCGCGGAGGCATCCTCCACCTCGTACCGGGTTAGCTCGTCGGCGTCGTCGTAGCTGACCGAGGTTCCGCCGAAGATTGCCCGATAGGACGCCGAGCGCCGGTTGGCGACACCCATGGCGAACCGGAACCACACCGGATTCAACATCGAGCGGATTGCCTGGCGCTGCGACGGGCCGATCATCGGCGCCACGGTATTGTGCCTGTCGCGTGGCAGCCCGATGTGCAGGTCGAGGTCCAGCGGTTTGGCCACTTCGTCGGCGAAGAACTCACCGACCGTACGGCCGGTGACCGCGCGGACCAGGCCGCTCAGGATGAAGCCGTACGTCATTGCGTGGTAGCCGTGCTTCGTGCCTGGCCGCCACCAGGGCCGCTGCTGCTCGATCAGCCGCAGCACCGGATCCAGCGCAGCCGCCTGGTCGTTGCTGATCGGTACATCCAGGGCGGCGACCCCGGATCGGTGCGAGAGCACCAGGCGAACCGGGATGTCCTCCTTGCCGTTCTGGCCGAACGCTGGCCAGTAACGCGCCACCGGCTCGTCGAGATCGAGCAGTCCGCGATCGACCAAGATCAACACTGCGGTCGATGCCAGAGCCTTGCTGGTCGAGCCGATGGGAGTGATGGTGTGTTCAGCCCAGGGCAGGCCGCGAGCAGGATCAGCCGAACCGCCCCAGATCCCGACAACCGGATCCCCATCGAGATAGACGCCAACCGAGCCACCGACATCCCGCCCGCTCTCCAGCTGAGCCGCGAAGGCATCGGCAACCCGCCCAAAGGCGCTCTCGCAGTGACCCTGCACTCCTGCAACGTTAGTGATCATCCCCCACCAGCCAGGAATCAGCTCCAATAGGGTGATTGGCCACCACCACTATTCCTCAAGGAGGATCGCCGTGCCAAAGGTATTCGGACTGCACGAAATTGAGGTGCCCCCGGGTGTGACGCCAGAAGAGCACGAGCAGTTTCTCACCAAAGTGCTCGCATCCGCGCCGGTATTGCCGGGCTGGAAAACCTATCTCCTCAAAGGCGAGCGGGGCGAGCGAGCCGGAAAGCTTCTACTGCTCCACGAAATCGAGACCGTGGAGGCGCGCGATCGTTACTTCCCCGGGCCGGAAGAGGTGTCGGAGGAGTGGGGACAGTTTGTGGAACAAAATCCAGAAGCTGCCGCATGGGAGAGAGTTCACCCCGAACCTCACAACCGGACTGACTACATCGTCGTTGTTGACCTCCAGCCTCAATCAAGAAGCACAGAATCGTAAAGCGCGCCACATCGGCCTCACCAGCAGGTGAAGCCGCCGTCGACCAGCAGATCTACTCCGGTGCAGAAGCTGGCAGCGTCGCTGAGCAGGAAAATGGCCGGCCCAACGAGTTCGTCCACGGTCGCCATCCTGCCCAGCGGCGTATCGGCCTCGAACTTAGTGACCTGTTCGGCGACCTCGGGTCGCAGATTCATGGGTGTGGCCGTGTAGCCGGGACTGATCGAGTTCACTCGGATGCCGCGGTGGGCCCATTCCATCGCGAGACTTCTGCTGAGGTGAACCACAGCCGCCTTGGAGGCGTTGTAGTGAGCCTGTAGCAGCCCGCGGTTGACGATGGATCCGGACATCGACGCGATGTTCACGATCGCGCCTCGGCCGTGCCCAAGCATGGCCCGGCTCTCCGCCTGGCAAGACAGAAACAGTCCTGTCACGTTGATGTCGATCACTCGCTGCCACTGGCTCAGGGACATCTCCTCGGCCGGTGCAGCGTTGGCGATTCCTGCGCTGTTGACGGCGAGGATCAATGGGCCGAATTCGCTCTCCGCGTCCCGGACCGCATCGGCCAGCATGTCGGCATCCATGACGTCGCCCGGTACTGCGATAGCTCCCCGCCCGGCCTCCCTGATTTCGCCGCAGACCTCGTCTAGAGCTGACTCGGGGAGGTCGAAGCATGCGACATTAGCGCCGGCGGCGGCCAGTCCGAGAGCGATGCCGCGGCCGATCCCGCTGGCGGCGCCGGTCACGAGCGCGGTCTGTTCGTCGAGGCGGAAGCTGGGCAGGGTCATGGCTGCTCCCTTCGGGGCGTTGAACTCGGGCGTGCCCGTACGGCTGCTGATCCTTACGATCTCAGGCTTTCGCAGCGGCGAGCCGTCCAGGGACGATCCGTAGGATCAGTCATCGATGACTGACTTCAACCAAAGGCCGGTGCACCCGACAACGGCCTCAAAAAGAAAGGCGCCGACATGACATTCCAGGTCGGCTATGACTTCTCGCTCGCCGACAAGCTTGCGGTGGTGACCGGCGGCGCCTCCGGAATCGGTTCGGCGATCGTCGATGCGTACGCCGCCAAAGGCGCCACCGTCGTGGTGCTCGACAAGGCGATAGAGGCCGCTCAGCGCAAGGTCAAGGAGGGCAGCGCAGCCGCGGGCTTCGGTTGCGACGTAACGATCGAGCAGTCTGTCATCGATGCGATCAGCGATGTGAGCGCACAGTTCGGTCGCATTGACGTGCTGGTCAACAGCGCCGGGCTTGCCGTGATCGGCCCCGCAGAGGAGCTCAGCGCCGAGAACTGGGATCTCACGATGGCCGTCAACCTACGAGGCGCATTTCTGGTCAGCCAGCAGGTAGGTCGCATCATGCTTGCCCAGGGCAGCGGCACCGTGATCAGCCTTGCTTCCCAGGCCGCGACAGTCGCATTGCCAGGCCACCTCGCCTACTGCGCATCCAAGGCTGGCCTGGTTGGCCTAACCAAGGTGCTCGCCCTGGAGTGGGCCGGACGCGGAGTCACAGCTAACACGATCAGCCCGACGGTAGTGATGACCGCGCTTGCGAAAGAGGTGTGGGATAACCCGGAGGGTGAGGCCCTGAAGGCACAAATTCCCACTCAGAGATTCGCTGAGCCCGAGGAGATCGCTGCCGCCGCAGTGTTCCTGGCCAGCGACGCCGCGAAAATGATCAACGGCGTCGACCTGCTGGTCGACGGCGGCTACACCATCCGTTGATCAAGAAGGCCGTTGGGTGTCTAGGAGCTGGCTGTGGTTGGAAAACTGGGTTAACCCAGTTTTCAGTCGCTTCACACAGGGTGCAACATGTGTTAAGCGTAGGGAATCTGGGTTAACCCAGTTTTCCGACCGCGCGCCCCTTGATCGTGGCTCACTCCCTGATTTCTCATCACGCGCGCAGTCATCGGGCGCTTGAAGCCGGCTTTTGATGCGCTGGTGATGCAAAACCAGGGAGGCGATGGTGGGCGGGGACAAAGACAAGACCTAGCCAGGCCTCACGACATCTACACACAATGTGGGAAACAGCGAGAGAGGGACCTGCCATGACCCAGACCGCCGCCCCGACCACGATCCCTGAGCGCATGCGTGCCAGCGTGCTCACCGCGCCACTGACACTCATCATTGAGCAAGTTCCGACACCTCCGATGGCCAGCGACGAGGTGCTTGTTGAAGTCGCCGCCGTCGGGGTTTGTGGCTCAGACACTCACTATTACCGGCACGGGCGGATCGGTGACTTCGTTGTGGAGAGTCCACTCATCCTCGGCCATGAGCTTTCGGGCCGAATCGTCGCCGTCGGCGAGGAGGTATCGGAGACCAGGATCGGTGAACGTGTCGCCATCGAGCCACAGAAGAACTGCCGACGCTGCCGAGAGTGCCGAGCCGGACACTACAACCTCTGCCCGAACATGGAGTTCTACGCCACGCCGCCTATCGATGGCGCGTTCGCGCAGTACTGCGTGATCCGAACCGAGTTCGCCCACCGCGTACCGGACTCCATGTCGAACGAGGCCGCAGCGCTACTGGAGCCTTTGTCGGTAGCGGTGACAACGATGCGCAAGGCAGGCGTCACCCCTGGATCGAGCATCCTGATCGCCGGCGCTGGACCGATCGGGATCCTCTGTGCTCAGGCCGCACGAGCCTTCGGCGCGGCGGAAATCATCGTCAGTGACCTGGTGCCTGAGCGCCGGGAGCGGGCACTGCGCTACGGCGCCACCCGCGTTATCGATCCGCGTGAGATCGACGTCGCGACCGCCGGACTGGACGTCAACGCCTTCGTGGACGCCAGCGGGGCACCGCAGGCAGTGATGGCTGGTATCAAAGCGGTACGTCCGGCCGGGACAGCCGTTCTGGTGGGTCTCGGTTCGTCGGAGATGACCCTACCCGTGGAGCAGATCCAGAACCTCGAGATCACCGTGACCGGCATCTTTCGCTATACCGATACCTGGCCCGCCGCCATACACCTGGTAGCCAGCGGCGCGGTCGAGCTCGACTCTCTGGTCACGGGCAAATTCGTTCTGGAGCACGCGGATGAGGCGCTGGAGAGCGACCAAGATCCGTCGAGTCTCAAGTCGGTCGTCTACCCCAACGGGATCGACGGAGACGGCAAATCGTAATGGCGCCGCCGTGACGCAGCCCGGACTGGCGCGTCGGCTCGGCACCTTCGATGCGGTGATCATCGGGCTGGGCTCGATGCTCGGGGCGGGGGTGTTCGCCGCCTTCTCCCCCGCCGCCGGAGTAGCCGGGGCGGGGTTGCTGATCGGGCTCGCCGTGGCCGCGCTGGTGGCCTACTGCAACGCCACGGCGTCGGCCCAGCTAGCCGCCCAATATCCAACGTCGGGCGGAACCTACATCTACGGCCGGGAGCGGCTGGGACCGTGGTGGGGTTTTCTCGCCGGCTGGGGATTTGTCATCGGGAAGATCGCGAGTTGCGCGGCGATGGCGCTGACCTTCGCCGCGTACGTTGCGCCAGGACCCTGGCAGCGGCCGGTCGCGATTGCGGCAGTGATCATCTTGGCCACGGTCAACTACTACGGGATCACACGGACCGCAGCACTGACCAAGATCATCGTCGCGGTCGTGCTTGCTACGTTGGCGCTGGTCATCGCTGCCTCACTCAGCGGGTCGGATCCAACGTCAGTCCAGTCCTGGGATCTGTTGGCCGGCGGCTGGTACGGCACCTTGCAGTCGGCTGGCCTGCTGTTCTTCGCGTTTGCCGGTTACGCCCGGATCGCCACCATGGGTGAGGAGGTCCGCGACCCAGAGCGCACCATTCCCCGCGCGATCTTGACCGCACTCACGATCGCGGTGTTGATCTACCTGCTGGTTGGCGCCTCGATCCTGGTTGCCCTGGGCCCGGCCGGAGTGGCAGCCACCCCGGCACCGCTGGCCGCGGCTGCAGATGTGGCGGGTTGGGCGTGGGCCGGCTGGGTGGTTCGGCTGGGGGCGGCCGCCGCCGCGCTAGGTGCTTTGCTGGCGTTGATCGCTGGCGTAGGCAGAACCACGCTGGCAATGGCGCGCCACAATGATCTTCCGGACTGGCTTGCCGCGGTTCATGAACGTCACCGGGTGCCGCATCATGCCGAAGTCACCGTAGCGGGACTGGTTTGTGTCCTGATCTTGCTGACGGACCTACGGGGGGCGATTGGTTTCTCCTCGTTCGGGGTCTTGCTGTACTACCTGATCGCCAATGTGGCTGCGTACACGCAATCATCTGATCGGCGCCGATTTCCCCGCATACTGCAGCTCGTCGGGGTGGCTGGCTGTGGCACTTTGGCGCTGACGCTGCCGTTGAGCGCGGTACTTGGTGGAACTCTCGTCTTCGCCGTAGGGATCTTCTATCGAGCCATTC
>DATHIJ010000307.1:0-2823 GCA_035489975.1 Propionibacteriaceae bacterium
CGAGGGCAGCTCGGCTCATCCGGACATGGCCGACCTCGAGCGCTGCATACCCAAGTGCGATGACTGCCTCGAGCGCCAGCAGCGCGGCCGCCATGACGATCGTGAAGGGCCGTCGTCCTAAAGGCCATGCGGCTGTTGTCATGTGAGGTGTTTTGAGGCGATAGGAGCGGGTACAACCGGTTGAAGGATCGGCAAGAACCGTAACAGGACCGAAATGTGAGCCACCGAACGCTCGAAACTCTTGTATTGCCTGTGAATACTTGAAAGTCTTGGGTGGCGCGAGTCAAGCCTCAGTGTAGAGGACTCGTGGCTTCCCCATCCTGCGGGGTCCTACGCCAGGGGCCCAGAGCAACCAGTTAGGAGTGTAACGCCATGGATTGGCGCCACAGGGCCGCTTGTCTGGACGAGGACCCTGAGCTGTTCTTCCCCATAGGGAATACCGGCCCAGCCCTTCTCCAGATTGAAGAGGCCAAGCAGGTATGCCGGCGATGCGACGTCAGGGACGCCTGCCTGCAGTGGGCGCTGGAAGCTGGTCAGGATCATGGTGTCTGGGGCGGCCTCAGCGAAGATGAGCGCCGAGCGTTGAAGCGGCGCGCCGCACGCGCGCGGATCCGCACCGCATAACCCAAAGGCTTCAGTCAGCAACAATGAACGCCGGGAAGTCCCCGGCGTTCTTGCTGTCAAATCTTCAGTTCGTCGTATGCGTCACGATGTGAGACACCTGATCCCAGACGAACGTGACGTTAGTGGTCGTCGGGAGACTGAGGGTTATGTTGGCGCCATCACGTGCGCCGCCGGCGCCATAGTTGACCGCCCAGCTGTCATCAATGGCCACCTTGTATTCGTAGTTACCCGCAGGGATCTCGAAGGTGCCTTCCCACACCCCGCTATTGGTGGCAGTGAAGGTGAGGTGGCTGGCTGCGCAGTCCGGCAGCCAATCGTCGGAACAACCGACCTCAGACTGGAGAGAGCCGGCGACGGTCACGCTGTTCACGAGGGGTGTCGGCGCGGTACGAGTGACCGTGCGTATAGGACTGATGACCTGAGTGCCGTCAGGCTCGTTCAGGACTGCCCGGTACTTGATCTGAGTGCCTACCGGCAGAGTCGACAGATTGTCGTAGTGGGTATACACCGGCGATGAGTCGTCGGTATTGAGAGTCACCCAATCAGCGTCGCTGGGTAGTTTGCGCTGAATCCGTACTTCGTGGCTGGCACGCTCGGGATCGGCGGTGGCCCGGATCTCGATGGTGCCGAACACTCCAGCACCTTCGGTAGGCAACTCGAGTCGTCAGTTTTGGCTCAGGAACCACCGCGTCTTGCGGCTCGCTGGTTCGCTGATGGTTGGCGTTATCGCGTACGACCGCGCGATACGCCACCTGCGTCCCATCTGGGATTGAGCTGACGTCATGGAACAGTCGATACGGCCGCGTGTCGTCGGTGCCGATGGGTGTCCAGTTGCCGTTGCCGACCTTGGCGTAGAAGGTCACCTCATTGAAGGAGGAACCGCCAACGTTGGCCGACACCAGCATCCGTGAGTTGCTCTCGGTCGAGATGGTCGGATTGTCGAGCGAGATCTGGGGTGCGGCAGCGGATCGCGGAATACGGTCCGCCGATCTGTAGACCACGGTCGATAGCGCCGGGACGGTGACGGTCAGCAGCTGGTTCTCATTAGAGGTGAGCTGCTCGGGTCCGGACCCGTACACCTTGACGAAGCTGCCGTTGCCGACATAGGTGGGGATGGCTGCAGTCTGCTCCGACTCGCTGTTGTTGAGCGCCACCACGTACTCGCGCTCTTGCCCGCGGTGCAGCCGGGAGAAAGCGTAGATCCCGGCTTCGTCGCTTGAGTAACGGTCTTGATGCGCGCCGTCGCGCAGTGCCGGATGCGCTTTGGTGAGATCGGCAAGCCCCCTAATGCGCTGGTACAGCGGATGGTTCGAATTGAAGTTGTCCTGGGCGTGGGTGCTGTCGGTGCCAAGCAGATCGTCGTCCAGATATTCAGGCACCTGACTTGCGAACATGGTCTGCCGAGCCACTTGGTCACCGCCCGTGCCGATGAAACCTTGTTCGTCGCCGTAGTAGATCACCGGATTGCCGCGCGAGAAGTACATCAATTCGTGGGCGAGTCGATCGCGGGCGAGGAGCTCATCCTCTGGCGCGTCTTTGTTGTCGTCATTCACGAAGAAGCCGATCCGCCCCATGTCGTGGTTACCGAGGAAAGTCGGCAGCTGATAGACGTTGGAGTCGGCGTCGGTATACCAGTCGTCGTTCCGGAAGAACGTAGACAGCTGCCTGGTGGGCTGGCTCTTCGAGGCGAAGTTTCGGGCCGCGTCCTGGAACGGGAAGTCCAGCACCGCCTGCATCTGGTTGCGGGTTGTGAAAGTGGAGGTGAAAGGCCTGGAGGAGAGATCGAAGACCTCGCCAAACATGAAGAACTCATCCTTGCCCTGGCTCTTCGCGTACGCGAGCACCTCGGGACCGAACTTCTGCCAGAACTCATCGTTGACGTGCTTCATGGTGTCGATCCGGAAGCCGTCGATGCCGAGGTCTCGGATCCAGGTTTTGTAGATATCGATCATTCCGTCCACCACCGTGGGGTGTTCGGTGAACAGATCATCGAGACCGAAGAAGTCGCCGTAGTAGGAGTCCTCGCCGGTGAATGTCGTGTTCCCGCGGTTGTGGTAGAGCGTGGTGTCGTTGAGCCAGCTCGGGACCTTGAGGTTCTCCTCGCCGGGCTCCAACACTGGCGTGTACGGGAATGACATGGCCGGATCCAGTGGCGGGAAGTTACCAGTCCCGGCGTAATCGCGGTCGTCGAAGGCCGCG
>DATHIJ010000308.1:0-2756 GCA_035489975.1 Propionibacteriaceae bacterium
GGCCTACAGCCCCACGCAGCGACCCAAGATATTCACCTACATCTCCACGGCATGGGTGCTGCCTTCGTTTGTTGGCCCTCCGGCGGCAGCGTGGTTGACGAACAGGCTGAGCTGGCAGTGGGTGTTTTTAGCCGTGATCCCATTGGTGATCTTCGGAGGCATCATGGCATTGCCCAGCCTGCGGCGAATGATCCGGCGGCACCAGGCGGGCAGCAACGAAGTCACGCGGAAGCCGGCGCCGTTGTGGGCTGCCGCGATGTTGTGCGTCGCCACAGCCTCTTTGCAGCTCGCTGGTCAGCGCCTGGACTGGGTTGGGTTGGGACTGATGATCGTTGGTCTGGCAATGCTTCTTGCGGCGCTGCCGCAGCTTATGCCGCCAGGCTTTCTCCGGTTCCGTCGCGGACTTTCCCAGGTCATCCAGACGCGGGGTCTCCTTCCGGGCGCGTTCTTCGGTGCCGAGGCATTCGTTCCGCTGATGCTGGTCGAACAGCGGTCCGTGCCACTTGTTCAAGCAGGTGCGGTGCTGACCTTCGGCGCGGTTGGCTGGACGGCCGGCTCCTGGCTGCAGTCCCGCCCGTGGCTGCTAATCCGGCGCGACGTGTTGATCACGCTCGGTTGCGGTCTGGTGGCGCTCGGCCTGGCGCTAGTCACGGTGGTCGCCTTCCTTCCAGCGCTCCCATACGGCTTGGTTGCGGTGAGCTGGGTCCTCGGTGGGCTCGGAATGGGACTCGCCACCTCCAGCACATCCTTGGCGGTGATGAGCCTCTCGGCGGCTGGAGAACAGGGCAGGAACGGCTCCTCACTGAACGTCTATGACGCCCTTGGTTCGGCGATCTTCATCGGCCTCGCGGGCACGATCTTTGCTGCGCTGCATCCGAGCGGAAACTTGGCGCTGACCTTCGGCGTCGTCGAAGGCTCTATGGCCGTTGTCGCGCTGCTTGCCGTTCTCACCTCGCTGCGTATCGGCGCAGTCCGCAACGAGTTCAGCCCGGCGGGCTGAACTCGACGGCTACCCGATGGAGGAACGCGTGGCGAGGGCCTCGAGCGTGGCGCGGGCGCCGCGGCTGTGCAAGGAGTCGAGTGCGTTCAGATAGGGCTCGGTGAACGCCGGCTCGCCGGCCAGATCTCCGAAGAGTTCGCGGTTCTGCACGAAGGCCAGCGGATCGTCGCGCTGCTGGGCGGCAATCCGCTGCAGGGTTTCTGCCAGTCGATCGACCACCTTGATGGGCTCACCTTGCTCGTCGATGCCTTCGGCGTAGCGCGCCCAGCTGGCAACCACTGCGGCCGACAGCGTTACGTCCCGATCGGCGGCAAGATTCTCGCGAATCACCGGCAGCAGCCATTTGGGAATGCGATCCGAACTCTCCGCACAGAGCCGAGCGACTGTGTCTCGGACCGCTGAGTTAGAGAATCGTTCGATCAGCTGCAGCTTGTATGTGTCCAAATCGATGCCCGGTACCGGCGCCAGGGTGGGGGTGGCTTCCCTGTTCATGTAATCCAGCAGGAAGTTGCCGAACAACCGATCCTGCGCCACGTCATGCACCAGCCGGTAGCCAGCGAGATAGCCGAAGTAACACAGCGCCTGATGACTCGCATTCAGCAGCCGCAGCTTCATCAGCTCATACGGCACCACGTCCGGAACCACCTGAACCCCGACGTCCTCCAGCGGCGGGCGGCCGGAGGTGAACTTGTCCTCCAGCGCCCACTGCGTGAACGGTTCGCAGATCACCGGCCAAGCGTCTTCGACGCCGAAGCGTTCGCTGATCTGCGACCGGTCTTCATCCGTGGTGACCGGAGTGATCCGGTCGACCATTGAGTTGGGGAATCTGACTCCTGCCTCGACCCATTCGCCCAACTCCGGATCCCGGAGCCGGGCGAACGCGGCGAAAACTTCCTGTGCCACATGACCATTGCCCTGGATGTTGTCGCAGGACATCACCGTGAAAGGCTCGATGCCGCGAGAGCGCCGCCGTACCAGGGCTTCGGTTATCAGACCAAACGTCGTCGCGGGCACAGCTCCGGGAACTAGATCTGCTTGGACGCCGGGATTCTCCGCGTCGAACTCACCGGTGACCGGATGGAAGTTGTAGCCCCCTTCGGTCACGGTGAGCGAAACGATCCGCGTGGACGGGTCAGCCATCTTCTCAATTACGGCGTCAGGGTCGTCCGGCGCGTACAGGTACTGCACGATCGATCCGATGATCCGAGGCTCCCAGCTTCCGTCAGGGGCTTTCTCAACCAGCGTGAAGAGACAGTCCTGGGACTGCATCGCCTCCTTCATTTTGAGGTCGAATGGCATCACGCCGACGCCACAGATGCCCCAGTCCAGTGCCTTGCCCTGCTCCATGAGCCGATCGAGGTACATGGCCTGGTGGGCTCGGTGGAACCCACCTACGCCGAAGTGCACGATGCCCACGGTGACCTGCGAGCGGTCGTAGCTCGGCACTGGAATCGAGAGGGATCCGAGGCTGGCCTGATTCAGCGCAGTCATCTGACCCTCGCCCTTACTTGACCGCGCCCAGAGACAGCCCCTGCACCAGCTTGTCTTGTGCAGCGAAGCCGGCGATGATCACCGGCAACGAAACGACCGTCGCCGCCGCGCACACCTTGGCCAGGAACAGACCTTGGGAGGTCACGAAGCTGGTCAGGAACACCGGCGCCGTTCCGGCGATCACGCTGGTCAATGTGTTCGCTAGCAGCAGCTCGTTCCAGGCGAAGATGAAACAGATCAGCGCGGTGGCCGCTATCCCGGGGGA
>DATHIJ010000309.1:0-7313 GCA_035489975.1 Propionibacteriaceae bacterium
GTACCAGGCCGTCCACGCCTCCAAGATCAACAAACGCGCCGAAGTTGACGATGGAAGAAACGACGCCCCGCCGGATCTGGCCCTTTTGCAGCTGGGTAAGGAAATTCTGGCGGACTTCGGATTGGGTCTGCTCCAACCACGCCCGCCGGGACAGCACGACGTTGTTGCGGTTCTTGTCCAGCTCGATGATCTTGGCTTCGATCTGCTGACCGATGTACGGAGCAAGGTCGCGCACACGGCGCATCTCGACGAGGGATGCGGGCAGGAAGCCACGCAGGCCGATGTCGATGATCAATCCGCCCTTGACGACCTCGATGACCTGACCGGTGACGACGCCGTCTTCTTCTTTGATCTTCTCGATCGTGCCCCAGGCGCGCTCGTACTGCGCACGCTTCTTGGACAGAATGAGGCGGCCTTCTTTGTCCTCCTTCTGTTGGACAAGCGCCTCGACCTCGTCGCCAACGCTGACGACCTCGAACGGGTCCACGTCATGCTTGATCGAGAGCTCTTTGGACGGAATGACCCCCTCGGTCTTATAGCCGATATCGAGTAGGACTTCGTCTCGGTCCACCTTGACAACGGTGCCGGTCACGATGTCGCCGTCATTGAAGTACTTGATGGTCTTGTCGATTGCCTCAAGGAAGGCTTCGGGTGAACCTAGGTCGTCGATGGCGACCTGTGGTGGTGCCTCAAGGGAGGACGTCATGTAGTAGGGCTCCGGGAATGTTTGATGATGTTGTGGGCGTGGCTGTGACCCGATCCGTACACACGAAGAGGTTCAACCAGCAGCTGACGACAATCCGACCCGTACGAGCGTGACCCACTCCGTCCGAAGTCGCGCAGGCCACAGCGACGGTTCAGGTTAGCGCCGCGCCCCAAATAGGGTCAAACGTGTGTGTCGTCAATCTGCCGGGACAGGTGGCGGGCGCTCCCAACGGACGCCGGGAAAACGGCTGAAATCGTTGTCGTACGAGACAACTGTCGCGTCATATTGCAGCGCCAGCGCAGCCAGGTGCGCGTCGTTCACCAGATTGCCACCGCGTCCGGTCGCGCGCAGCATCTGAGCCACCCGCCCGAAGTGATGCCGATCAGGATCGCCGGCGAGGACGACGTCCGCCTCGAGCACCGCGCCTATGAAAGCGAGAGCGTCCGGAAGAGTGTTCGCTTCGGGGTGAATCCGCGGATCGGTACTTATCCGCAGGTAGCTGATGACGTTCGTCCACGGCACGATCAAGACCTCCGGTCCCGACAGTGCCTCGATAAGCCAGTTGCGTGCCGCTAAGTGCTGTTCGGCATCCGCATTGTCCGCGTAGAGGAGAACGTTGGCATCGACGAGCCTCATTTGCCCATCGACATCTTCCTCAGTATTTCCTCGTTTTCCAGTTCGCCCGCGAGCTGGGATGCCTTGTCAAGCGAGACGCGCGGCTTGCCCATGTTGTGAACTGGCAAGTCAACCTTGACTCGCTTGCGAGGTGAGCCGAGCCCACGTGCGATCGCCTCGTTCAGGACGTCTTTGAACGACATTTTTCGGGCTGCCATCTCCCGCTTGATGAGCGCTTCAGATTCAGGGGTGAGCGTTACTGTGGTTCGCATTCAAGCATCATAGCATCAACAAAGCTGACAGCATGATTCATTAATGCGCGGCATCGTGCCAGGACCTCCCCACGCCCACCGACACATCCAGTGGGACGTTCAGGCTGACGGCCTGGCCCATCTTGGCGCGTGCCAGCTGTTCAAGCGCCTCGCGCTCCCCCGGCCCAATCTCGAAGACCAGCTCGTCATGGACCTGGAGCAACATCCGACTCCGCATGCCAGCGTCGTCGAGTGCCTTCTCCACATCCAGCATGGCCACTTTGATGATGTCCGCAGCCGATCCCTGGATGGGTGCATTCAACGCCATCCGCTCGGCCATCTCACGGCGCTGGCGATTGTCGCTCATCAGGTCCGGCAGATAACGGCGGCGCCCGAGGATGGTCTCGGTGTATTCGGTACGCCGCGCATCGGCGACCAGGGAGTGCAGGTAAGTTCGCACATCGCCGAACCGTTCGAAGTACTCATCCATCAGCGCTTTCGCTTCGGACACCTCGATGTTCAGCTGCTGGCTGAGTCCGTACGCGCTGAGACCGTACGCCAGGCCGTAGTTCATTGCCTTGATCTTGGCCCGCTCGGCGGGCGTGACCTGGCCGGGCTCGACACCGAAAACGCGCGACGCAGTGACGGTATGGAAGTCCATACCTGACTTGAATGCCTCGATCAGGCTCTCATCCTCGCTGGCATGAGCCATGATCCGCATCTCGATCTGCGAATAGTCCGCCGACATAAGTGCGTCGTAACCCTCGCCCACGATGAATGCCTGCCGGATCCGGCGGCCCTCTTCGGTACGGATCGGGATGTTCTGCAGGTTCGGATCGGTGCTGGAGAGGCGTCCGGTGGACGCGATGGTCTGCGCATACGTGGTATGGATCCGGCCGTCGTCAGCCACCGCCTTGAGCAGACCCTCGACGGTCTGCTTGAGCCGGATCGCGTCCCGATGCACGAGCAGATGGGCCAGGAATGGATGCTCGGTCTTGACATAGAGCTGCTGCAGCGCCTCCGCGTCAGTGGTGTAGCCGGTGCGGGTACGTCGGGTCTTCGGCATTCCCAGCTCGTCGAACAGCACCACCTGGAGCTGCTTGGGTGATCCGAGGTTGATCTGCTTGCCAAGCACCTGGTACGCCTCGCTGGCTGCCTGATTGACCGTGGCTCCGAACCCCGCCTCAAGCGCCTCGAGGTGGTCGACGTCCACGGCAACGCCGGTCTTCTCCATCCGGGCCAATGTGCGAAGCAGCGGAAGCTCCACCCCGTAAAGCAGGCTGGTGCCATTGCGCTGCTCGATCTCGGTGTCCAGCGCGTCGGCCAGATCGATGACAGCTCGGGCACGGACCATCGATGCCTGGGCAGCCAACCTCGCGCCCGAGTCGTCATCGCCGAAGTCGAGCGCCAGCTGGTTCGGATCATCGAGTTCGGGTGCGCCCTCGACCCGGAGCTCCCGCTTCAGATAGCGAATGGTCAGATCAGCGAGGTCGAACGTGCGTTGATCGGGTCGGGTGAGATAAGCGGCGAGCTGAGTATCGGAGGTTAGCCCGGCGAGCTCCCAACCGCGTGCCCAGAGAGCCAAGAGCGGGCCTTTGGCGTCATGCATCGCCTTATGCCGATCTTGATCGGCCAGCCAGTGCGCCAGCGCGTTCTCATCAGACGAGCCGAGGTCGGGCACCACGACGTACGCGGCGGCGCCGTCTCCAGCCGTCAGTGAGAGCGCTGTGACATCGCCAGTGCCCGACCCCCAATGGCCGATGATGTCGACGCCCGTGCGCTCACCGGCGGCATGCTCGGCCAGCCAGCTTCCTAGCTCACCAGGCTCGAGTCGGGCTGCATCGAGGTCGAAGCCACCTTCTGGCACTACCTCCTCTTCGTTGGGCAGCGCCTCGAGCAGCCGATCGCGCAGCACTCGAAACTCCAGGCCATCGAAGAGCTGGTGAGTCGCCTCACGGTCCCAGGGGCGTCGTTCCATATCGTCGAGGCTCAGCGGCAGGTCGAGATCACACACCAACCTGTTCACTTGCCGGTTGCGCAGCACAGCATCGATGCGCTCCTGGAACGCTTCGGCCGCCTTGCCCTTGAGCTCGCCGGCGTGCGCGGCAAGTTCCTCCAACCCGCCGTACATCTCCAGCCACTTGGCGGCGGTTTTCGGCCCGACGCCCGGGACACCGGGCAGATTGTCGCTGGACTCCCCTACCAGCGCCGCCAGGTCTGGATATCGAGCCGGGGTCGCAAAGTATCTCTCCTCGACGGCCTTCGGCGTCATCCGAGCCAGATCGGAGACGCCCTTACGTGGATAAAGCACGGTCACGTTGTCGCTGACCAGCTGGAACGCGTCGCGGTCCCCGGTGCAGATCAATACGTCAAAACCAGCCGCTTCAGCCTCTGTTGCGAGGGTGCCGATGACATCGTCGGCCTCAAAGCCTTCCTTTTCCACGTAGGGGATGTTGAGGGCTTTGAGCACCTCTTTGACCAGATCGAGCTGACCTCTGAACTCATCAGGAGTCGTTGTGCGATTCGCCTTGTATTCGCTGTAGATCTCGGAGCGGAACGTATGGCGCGAGACGTCGAAGGCAACACCGAGGTGGGTCGGTTTCTCGTCACGCAGCACATTGATCAACATCGAGGTGAACCCGAACACCCCGTTGGTGTGCTGACCGGTCTGGGTCGAGAAGTTCTCCACAGGAAGCGCATAGAAGGCCCGGTAGGCAATCGAGTGGCCGTCGATCAGCATCAGCTTGGGCCGCGTCGGCAACTGGCTGGCTGGCGCAGGAGCTAGTTGGGTCGTGGTCGGCACATGCCGACTCTAGCCGCGCATACTGACGGAAGGGCCGGGTCTAGTCTCAACCAGTTTTGAGCTGCTCGCGCATCGCGCGCAGGGACCCGACGTCGTCGCCACTCTTCACGACGAAGGGCATGTTCCCTCATCGCTCCTCCACTCGTCGGGCGCGCGATTGCCGACGCTCGCAGCTAGCCTGAGCGGCGTGACTCCGATCCATGACCGGCAAGACATCCCCGCCGAATACGCCGAGCTGAACAGCGCCCTCGACACAAAGATGGGCTTCGAGTTGCTCTTGCTCAAGCCTGAAATAGTGGTCGGACGGATGCCGGTTGCGGGCAACACTCAACCGTACGGACTCTGGCATGGAGGCGCCTCCTGCGTGCTGGCTGAGACCCTCGCCTCACTGGGCTCGTTCATGTACGCGCAGCCGGACAGGATCTCCGTCGGCGTGGACATCAACGCGACACACCACCGCTCGGTGACCGCCGGCTGGGTGACGGGGACCGCCACCGCCCTGCAGCTCGGCCGCTCAGTAGCCAGCTACGAAATCGTGATCACTAACGACGCCGACGAGCGGATCTGTACGGCTCGGGTCACCTGCCAGCTGGTCACCCCGCGGGCGCGTTGAAACGCAAGGAGCATGCGCGCTGAGCCTGTCGAAGCGCACCCTTCGACAAAGCTCGGGGGGCAGTATGAGCACTAGGCGCTACCAGTTGCATCCACGGTGGTATCGGCGAGGACCTCGAGCACGTGGTCTGCCTCGGTCGCCGGGTTGACGAAGGCCAGCCGTAGCGCAGTGCGGCCTTGCCAACGCGTCGGGATGCATAAAATCTTGCCCTCGAGTGCGAGTCGCCGCGACCAGCGCCGGTAAGCGTCATCGTCCCATCCCGGCCGCTCGAACAGCACCACAGACAGTATCGGCTCCCAAACCAATGACAGCTGAGGGATGGTCCGGATCCCGTTTGCCACCGCCCGAGCCGTTGCCAGGGTTTGCTCGATCGCCGCCGCGTAGCGGCTGGTGCCATGCGTCGCAAGGCTGAACCAGAACGGCAAGCCGCGGGCTCGCCTTGTGAGGTGCACCCCATAGTCCCACGGGTTCCAGACCTCGCGATCAATCGCGTCAAGATAGCCGGCCCGCTGGGCATGGGCCGCGCGCGCGAGTTCTGGTTGTCGGTAGAGCAGGGCGCAGCAGTCGTAGGTCGCGAAGAGCCACTTGTGCGGGTCGACGATGAAGCTGTCGGCACGCTCGATTCCGGCGAAGAGGTGCCGCACGCTCGGAGCAGCAAGTGCCGCACCACCGTAAGCCCCGTCCACGTGCATCCAGATCCCATACCGTTCGCAGACATCGGCGATACCGGTTAGGTCGTCGATGATGCCCGCGTTCGTGGTGCCCGCCGAGGCAACTACCGCGAACACGTCACGTGATCTGGTCAACGCGGATTGAAGGGCGTCGCCGGTGAGCTGACCTCGCTCATTCTCGGGCACGATCACCACTTCAGCGTCCAGCACGGACGCCGCGGCCCGAACCGAAGAATGTGCCTGACCGGCGCAGGCCAGCCGCCACTGCCCAGCTGGATGCCTGCCCAGTTGGTTTCGAGCGAACTGGCGCGCAGTCACGAGCGCCGACAGATTGCCGGTAGTGCCGCCAGAAACAAAGCAGCCGCCAGCCGTCTCCGGCCAGCCGAGCAGCTGAACCAGCCAGGCGAGCGCTTGGTTCTCCGCGAAGATTGCACCGGAACCCGACTCCCAGCTCCCGGCGAAGATGTTGTAGCTGCTCACCACGGCGTCGAAGGCAAGCGCAGCGCGCGTTGGCGCAGCCGGAATATAGGCGAGGTTGTACGGGTCGTCCTGCGCCCGCGTCGCGGGGGCCATCACGTCTTCGAAGATGCGCAGCGCCTCATCGGCGCCCAGACCCGCTGGCGTAATGGTCTCTCCGGCGTCTGCCAGCAGCTCGGATGCTGGTCGTGCCGTCGTCTTGGGGTCGGATGGCTTGCTGATGCGACGGCTGGCCAGAGCTACCGCTGCTGCGGCAATCTCGGTCTCATCTCCCCAGACGCTAGCTGCCGCCGCTCCCACCGCGTGCGGAACTGCGGCATCTGAATCGACTGACGACCATGTCACCGGGCCAAGCTCCTGCCTCGCCGATCATCTACCGGCTTACTCGCACGCTAGTTCGCGCGCAAGCACTGGACAACCAGAGACTGGGGTGCGCTCAATCCTCGCCGAGATAGACCTTCCGGACGTTGTCATCGACCAGTAGCGCCTGACCGGTGTTCTCGAGCACGATCTTGCCGACTTCCAGCACATATCCGTAATTGGCGAGCGAAAGCGCCGCCTGGGCGTTCTGCTCGACCAGCAGAATCGTGACGCCTTCGGACTGCAGTTTAACGATGGTCGACATGATGCGCTGCATCATCAACGGCGAGAGACCCATCGAGGGCTCGTCCATCATCAAGAGCTTCGGGCGGCTCATCATGGCCCGACCGATCGCCAGCATCTGCTGCTCGCCGCCTGAGAACGTGCCGGCCGGTTGGGAGCGTCTCTCCCGCAGGATGTCGAAAAGGTTGAAAACCCGCTCCAGGTCCTGCGCGATACCACTACGATCCTTGCGCGCAAAAGCGCCCAGCATGAGGTTTTCCTCGACAGTGAGCCGCGGAAAGATCCGGCGGCCCTCCGGCGAGTGCGCCAGTCCCCGGATGAGCACCTCATGTGCCGGGGTCGCGTCAATCCGTTCTCCCTCGAACCAGATCTCGCCAGACTCGGGTCTGATCAGGCCGGAGATGGTACGGAGTGTGGTGGTCTTGCCGGCACCATTGGTGCCGACCAGTGTCACGACTTGACCCTGTTCGACCTTGAAGCTGATTCCCTTCACTGCCCGGACCCGGCCGTAGGCCACGTTCAGGTCCTTGACCTCAAGCATTGCCCTGACCTTCCTCGAACTCCTCGAGTTCGG
>DATHIJ010000310.1:0-7512 GCA_035489975.1 Propionibacteriaceae bacterium
ATCGACGTCGGCTGTCACCTCTCCGATTCCGCCGGGCGCGAAGATCGTGATCACCAACGACTCCTGAGCCAGCACTGGATCGTCGGCTCCGGCGCCGGCCATCATGACGTGGCTGATTTGATCGCGTAGCTGACGAATGCGGCCGTGCTCGCGGGCTCACGCATGATCAGATCGGTGATCACGGCCCGCAACCCGCCCTGCTCGACTCGCTCCGCCGAGGAGGCGTCGGCGGTATCCATCGCCCAGGCATCCAGAACACCGCCGCGCGAGCGGGCGCCGTAGTGCAAGCCCACGGCGCCCGCGTCGACATCAACACCAATGGCGGGCAACAGCCGGTGAGCCATTCCCAGCACCGGAGCGCCGCCGAGGATGCCCGCGAACCCCACAACTGGTGCGGGCGCACGATGCACTGCTTCGCGGAGGCCTGGCACAGCAAGGATGGGACCGATTGAGACCACCGGGTTGCTCGGCGCTAGCAAGATCAAGTCGGCCTGCTGCAGTGCCGCGATCACACCTGGCGCGGGTCGTGTGGACTCCAGGCCGACCAAGGTCACGGCAAGAGCCTCAGGATGGGCCCCTAGCCCCACCCAGTACTCCTGGAAGTGCACAGCTCGCAGCTGACCAGGCGCCTCGGGATCCGCGATCGTGACATGCGTCTCCACTCGATCGTCTGTCATCGGGAGCAGCCTGAGCCGCGCGTCACCAGCGAGCCAGCGGGAGCACAGTGCCGTGGTCACTTCCGAGAGCTGGTAGCCGGCGTTGAGCATCTGAGTCCGGATGAGATGGGTGCCCACATCCCGATCGCCAAGGGAGAACCAGGTTGGCTCGACGCCGTACCCGGCCAGCTCCTCCATCACCCGCCAGCTTTCGTCCTCACGCCCCCAACCGCGTACCGGATCCCCACCCCCGCCGAGGGTGTACATGATCGTGTCGAGGTCTGGGCAGATCCGCAGACCGTGCAGGGTGATGTCATCGGCAGTATTGGCAATCACTGTGAGTTCTGCGGTGGGGTATGCCCGGCGTACTCCGAGCGCGAATTTCGAGCCGCCGACTCCACCGGCCAAGATCACGATCTGCACCGCACCAGTGTTACAGGTCGGCCTCGCTCTAGCGCCCGTGTGGCTACGCTGAAAGTCGTGGATAGTCTCATGCGGTTGCGGGAGCCGGCGGCTTGGGTCGCCTTAGGCGCCCTGGTGCTCAACCTTGTGCTGGCCGTCGTTGCGATGGCGACCTACCCAGGCCGGCTGGCCGATATTGGACTGACGTTGAGCGCCCAAGCCGCAAACCCCGTGCCGTTGATCGCGTTGGCGGTTCTGGTGAGCTTTTGTGTGCTGCGTGAGCGTACGGCTCATGCCCGCCTGCTCACGCTTCTCAGCCTGATCGCTGGTGCGCTCGCTGTGCTGTTTGGCATTGGTCTTGCGTTGCTTGGACTTGCTGCCGAGCCAACTCCGGTTCTCGGAGCGCTCGCCGCCATCGTGACGCAGGCGATCTCGATCATTGTGGTTGTCCTGCTGGTCAAGCTTTTCCAGCTCCAGGCCGTGCCGCGTCGGCTGCCAGCAGGAATCGGGCTGCCCCCGTACGAGGAATCGTTGCCTGCACCGCCGCCCGCCCAGCAGTTGCAGCCGACCTGGCACCCCGAGGAGGCCGCTGGTGCGGTGTGGCGTACGGCGGGCGAGGCAGCAGCCGGCGCCCCAGCAGTTGGTTGGGGCGCAGACGCAACGGCAGCGGCTTGGCAGCCGATCCCCACGCAACCCAATGGGCCGAGACCGCAAGGCAACGTCCCAGAAAACCCGGCCATCCGGCCGCAGGGGCAACCAGACGCGCAGCCGCCAGTGGACTGGTGGGGCCGCCCCGTCTCCTAGACAGAAACCTCATTTCGGGGCACTGCTCGCGGGACCCACGCTCCCTGCACTGGAGGTTCAAGCTCAAATTGACCCCAATATCAGGAAACGACTTGACTTTCCGGTATTGACAGGCATGTAATTTCACCAATGTCATTTGCAGTTTTCTGCTGATCCGGCGGAGCCGTACTCAGACGAGTTGCTGCACAGCCAGGGGGCGGCACCCAGTAGCAGCGGGTGGCAGGTGCATACGGCGCAAGCCAGACCGGTAGGGCCCGCGAAGCCGTACCGGTTGAGGTTTCCATCATGCGGGTCGAGGAGGCACAACCACATGTACGAGCTGAGCGACACCAAGGAAGGTGCACTGAGCTGGCAGGAGCGTGCACTGTGCGCGCAAACTGACCCTGAAGCGTTTTTTCCCGAGAAGGGCGGGTCTACGCGCGAGGCCAAGAAGGTCTGCTTGTCCTGCGAAGTGCGCGGCGAGTGTCTCGAGTACGCGCTCGCCAACGACGAGCGCTTCGGTATCTGGGGCGGTTTGAGCGAAAGGGAGCGTCGCAAGCTCAAGAAGCGCGCTGTGTAGCGGACTGACTAACGGGCACTGAGCGAACTCGCGTAAAGTTAGGGGCCGCCCAACCGGGCAGCCCCTCGCGCATTTTCGGGGCCCGATTGGTACAGGGGTTGCGCAGGAACTAATGGATAGCGACACTGCCCTGGCCGGTGCCTACGATGACCGGCCAGGAGGCTCTGGTGCCTGGTCTGAGCTGATGCCGGCCGACGTCGACGATTTCGGGCTCGAGGAGAACCCGTGGGCATGGGCCGACTTCCCGGAAGAGGACCAGACACGACGGATCGACGTTGCCGGCGCCCATGTGACAGCCGTGCTCGTCACCTTCGACGCGGCCCGTTGGCTGCCGGCGACTTTGGCGGCATTGGCCAAGCTCGATACCCGACCCACCCGACTCATCGCCATCGACAATGCAAGCACCGATGCGACAAGAACGCTCTTGGACCTGGCACATGACGAAGGCGTACTTGACGCGGTCTACGACGGAAGGCGAGGGTTCGGGTTCGGCGCTGCGGTAAAGGCGGCCTTGGAATTCGACGCTGCCAACCTGCAAGATGATGCCGATACGATCGGCTTTCGCGCGATTTCAAACCACGATTCGCACTGGCTGTGGCTGCTGCACGACGATGCCGTACCCGCGCCTGACGCGCTCTATGAGCTACTGGCTCACGTAGCGGTCGACCAGAGCATTGACCTGACAGGCCCAAAGCTGCTGTTGCCGCGACGTCGGCATGGCGGCCAACCGATCAGCGAAGTTGGCGTCAGCATCTCCGGCACGGGGCGTCGCGAGCTCGATCTCGATGTGGACGAGATCGATCAGGGGCAGCGAGACGAACCCCAGGAACGGCTCGGGGTCTCAACCTGCGGGATGCTGGTCCGGGCCAGCGTCTGGAAGGAATTAGGTGGATTCGATCCGACGCTGCCGGTCTTTCGGGATGGCGTCGAGTTCGGCTGGCGGGCTCATCTCAATGGCTACCGCGTGGTCACCACACCGAGTGCGCAGCTCACACACCGTCAGGTTGGTCGCGCCGGGCTTCGTCCCCGCGGCCTCACCGGTCGCCGGCCCGGCACGGTTGACCGGCTGCTCGGCATGTTGGTGGTGGCCGGTCACGCACCGCGCAAGAGGCTGCCGCTGGTTTGGCTTCGCTTGGTCTGGAGCTGCCTGGTGCGTGCAGTGGGCTATTTGGTTGGCAAGGTGCCAGGCCGCGCGCTCGATGAAATGCTGGCCCTCGGCTCCTTCGTCGCTCATCCGCATCGGCTACGTGACCTGCGTAGCCGGACCGCCAGCATCGATCCCGCCCCGCGGGCCAATCAGGTAGTCGAGGCCCTAAGGCCGCCCTGGTGGAGCGGCCTAGAGGCGGGAGTCGATGCTTTGACCGGTGCCGCGTCGGAGCGTTATCGGTCGCTCGCAGGCGATTCCGATGTGGCCTCGATCGATGAGCTGACCGGGGACGAGTTCAGTTCGGCGACAGAAGAGCGCTCGAAGAACCTCTGGCTCAGCCCAACAGCGCTCCTGATGGCCGTTGCAGTTGTGGCGAGCCTCATCGCCGCTCGTAGCTTGTTTGGCGCCGGCTCCCTCGTGGCGCCGGCCTTGCTTCCTGCGCATGACAGTGTCATCTCCATGTGGCGCACGGTGGTCAGCGCGATCCCGGGGGCGCCGGCACAGGTGACGCCACCCTGGGAAACTCTCATCGCGCTCGGTTCGACGGCAATGCTCGGCCAGCCTGAGTGGCTCATCACGTTGTTGTTGTGCGGCGTCGTGCCTTTGACCCTGCTGGCGGCGTATCCGCTTGCGCGGCGGGTCATCAACGACCGCAGAGTACGGCTCTGGGTCTGCGGCACGTACGCGCTGCTTCCCGTGCTGCTCGGTGGCACGAATCAAGGTCGGCTGGCCCTCAGCGTCGTCGCCATCTGCCTGCCATTGCTCGTCATGGCAGCGCGGGGGCTGGTACTGCGCCGGACGCGTACCGCAGAAGCGTGGCGCGGTGGCTGGGGTGCCGGGGTAGTGCTCGTCGCCCTCGTGGCCTTCGAGCCTTCCATGATCATCTTTGCGCTCTTGGCGGGGATCCTCGGGGCGATTGTGCTGCGGAGCAGCCCGCGCAAGATCGGCCGGATCGGCATCGCGCTAGGGGTGCCGCTGGTGGTACTGCTGCCGTGGTGGCCGACGGTGATTTCAACGCCGGGGCGGCTGTTCGTCGGGCCCGACTCGGTGCTTGGCGGCGTGAGCCCAGCCGCTCCGGTGTGGCAATTGCTGCTCGGCCGCGAGGTCGGGCCGGGCCTACCGCCCCTTTGGGTGGGCGGGGTCATCTTCGGGATCATCTGGATCGCCGCACTTGTGGGACTCGCCCGCCGTCCAGCCCGACGTGCGGTCCTTGCCGCGTGGGCCGCTGCGCTGGTCGCTCTCGGCATGGCAGTCCTGCTATCCAGATTGGTGGTATCGGTACCTCCGGCGGGTACCGAGGTGCGGCCATGGGTCGGCACCTACCTGCTGCTTGCCTTCGCCGCCTTGATCATCGGTGGCGGCATGGGCCTCGACGGATTGTCCGGAGACATGACGGTACGGAGTTTCAGCTGGCTACAGCCCGCCACGGTTTTCGCTGGCATTGCAGTCTGCCTGGTCAGCGTTGGCGGCGCCGTCTGGTGGGTGTTGGCCGGCGCTCAGGGCCCGATCGAACGCGCCCGGCTGGACGCCATTCCGCCGTACGTGATGAACGCGATCAAGACGGACGCGCGACCGCGGCTGCTCGCTATCGACCTCTCTGATGGCACCGCGCGCTACTCCGTGCTGGCCGATGATCAGCTCCGGCTCGGCGACGCCGATCGTGGCTTCACCTTCGGGGGCTCAGTAGCCGCGCGGGAGCAGGTCGATGACCTGGTAATACGCCTGGTGGCCGGGACTGCCGACTCCGATATCAACCCACAACTGACCAATCTCGGGATCGGCTACGTCTGGGTGACCGGAGCAAACGAGGACATCAAGGCCCGGATCGACAACACGCCTGGTCTGGGCGCTGCCAGCGGAAACGAGCGCGGGATCGTGTGGAAGCTGGAACCGGCGGTCGCGCGCACCGTGCTCGTCGAAGGGTCAGAGCTGCTGCCCATCGGTCCGCCGCCGACGCCGGTGCCCCCAGGAGCTCAGGGGCGGCAGCTTCAGATCGGCGAGTCGGCCGACGTGCGGTGGCGTGCCCAGCTGGACGGCCAAACCATCGTTCCCGTTGCGGATGGGTGGCAGCAGGTCTTTGCGCTTCCTGCCCCCGGCGGCACCGTGACGTATGAGTTGCCGTCCTTCATGCCATGGCTGCTGCCAATTCAGGGTTTGGTCCTCCTGGTGGCGGGGGTGCTCGCCGCTCCAGCGATCCGACGGCCGGAGGTCCGTGATCCGGCCAAGACGGCCCGGCGTGCCGCGACCCTCTCGGAGCTTGCCTGATGATTGATCTTCAGCGGCGGAGGCTGAGTTTGCCAGGCCGTAGGGCGACAACGCTTGGTGCGGTCGTGCTGGTTTTGCTCTTGATCATCGGCGTGGGGACGTTGCTGGGCGAGGAGGGGCCCACATCGCATGCCAGCCGCGTACCGCTGGTCGGCCGGACCACCACGATCTGTACCACTTCGGCTCCGCCAAGCGGCGAGCCGGCGGGCAGGACCGAGGTTGCGGCAGTCTCGATAGCAGAGGCACCCGATCGAACAGGCTTGCTGTCGGGGTCGACGCTTAAGTCAAAGCCAGCAAAGCTGAAAATCACCCAGCCTGGGAAGGGCGCACAACAATCGGGAGTTACGTCTCCGGTTGTGATCTCTGCTGACGGAGTCATGGCGAGTACCAGCAGTGCAGTGATCGTTGGCGACGTGATGGAGGGCCCGGAAGTCGGGCTCAAGGCAGCGCCTTGCCTGGCCCCGGCCACCTCGCACTGGTTCTCGGGTCTGGGCGCGACGGATGCCGATCGTACCGACTTGATCTTGAGCAATCCGGACGACGCGCAGGCTCAAGTTGATCTTCGGTTCTACGGCCGAAGTGGGCGGATTGTGGTACCCGGCAGCCCAGGTGTGCTGATCAGGGCGCACGAGTCGCGTACGGTCTCGCTGAGCAGCTTGGTCAAGGCTGAGGGCACCATCAGCGTGGCGGTGCAGGCGAGCCAGGGTCGGGTCACCGCAGTGGCTAAGCGGTCTCAGACCAATCAGCTCAAGGCTGCTGGAGTCGACTGGCAGATTCCATCCGCGGCGCCGAGCCCCGTTGTCGTCATCCCGGGTGTGCCCCCCGGCGGTGGCAGCCGCCAGCTCGTGGTCACCAATCCCGGCGCTGCCCGGGCCAACGTGGCTGTCCAAGTCCTCGGATTCCAGGGACCTTACGAGCCGAGCGGAGCCGTATCGCTTGACGTCCCCCCAGAGAGCACAGCAACGGTGAGCCTCAAAGAGGGCCTAGTGGGCCAGGCGAGCAGCATCAAGCTGGCAAGCAACGTGCCTGTGACCGGGGCCGTCATCTCGACCAGCCAGCGCGGCGGCGCCGGGGTGGATATGGCGGTGCAGTCGGCCACCGTCCCGTTGATCCGAACCGGGGTCAGTGCCATCGCGACCAGCAACATCGCCGATAGTGAGCTGATTGTGAGCAATAGCGGGGACGGGGACGTGCAGCTCACTTTTGAGGTGTTCAGCTACGACGGCGTCAAGCTGCGGACTGATGACATCGTGCTCGGACCGAACAGCACCGCAACGAGGCGGTTGAACTCACCGGCACCGTCCTATCTGGTGGTCAAGGTGCCCGATGGCTCCTCGGTGATCGGAGGTGTCGTCCTCACCCAACCGGAACGAAACGTTGCTGGGTTGGCCACGATTCCACTTGTCTCACCCGACCTGGCGAGCCGGGCGCCGGCAACCAGACCTGACTATGCAGTGGGCCGGTAAGCCCGATTCAGTCGTCGTCTGCGCCCGCGCCGTCAGGATCGATCTCCTCAACGCTGCGGCCGGTGAGCGCGGCGAGCTGTTCGACAATGGTGCGGTAGACGAGGATGCGAAGACCGCGTCGACTCACGGCGCGATGTTCCAGCGGCCTGCGATAGATCACAACCTGACCTGGCTGATTTGCCGTGGCCTCGAGCGCGGCGGCCAACGGCACCT
>DATHIJ010000311.1:0-5247 GCA_035489975.1 Propionibacteriaceae bacterium
CCTGCTCGGCAGTCACCTGATCAAAATGACGCAGCAGCTCGCCAAGGGTCCGATCGTCGCCGAGTACGGTGTTCACGCCGAGACGGCCCATCCGGCTGCCCGGCCCTTCGTACGCCAGCGCCGTCTGGCCGCACATCTGGCCCTTGGCTCGCGCCAACTCATCTTCGGTAACGCCACGGGCAGCAGCCTCGCCAAGGGTTGCTCGTACCAGCTCGAGAATCTGGGCGAGCTTGCCGGGTGCACACTGCCACTCCACGCTCCACAAACCGGCATCGGAGTAGGCCGTTTCACCCGCATCGATGCTGTAGGTCAGTCCGCGCCGCTCCCGTATTTCGACAAACAGCCGTGAGGACATGCCGCCCCCGAGGATCAGGGAGAGCAGACCAAGCGGATATCGCCGAGCATCGAAGATGCCTGGGCTGGGGAATGCCAGCATTGCGCTGGACTGCTCGAGCGGCAGCGGCTGCATGAGCAGCGCGCCGCGCCGGTTGATCGTGGTGGAACCTCCCCGCTGCGCCCCAGGTTTTGACGACTCTCCGTCGAGACCGCTGAGCCGCTCGACGAGCCGGTCATGGTCGACTTTGCCCGCAGCCGCGACAACCAGACGGCCGGGACGATAGTGCCGCCTCCAGTGCTGCAGAATCTGGCGCCTCGTCAGACCTGCCACCGAGGCAGCCGACCCGATGACCGTGCGGCCGAGCCCTGACTTGCCGAAGATCTCCGCTGTGACCGCCGCAACGGCCAGCTCGGCTGGGTCGTCGGCGTGCATGGAGATCTCGTCCAAGATCACCGCACGCTCCGCGTCCACGTCGTCGGGAGTGATCAGTGACTGAATGATCATGTCGGTGAGCACGTCGAGGGCCAGCTCGGCGTCACTCTGCAGCACGCGAGCGTAGAAGCAGGTGTGCTCCTTGGCCGTGTACGCATTGAGTTCACCGCCTACTGACTCGATCGCGGCCGAGATCTGCTCCGCCGTGCGAGTTGCAGTTCCCTTGAAGAGCAGGTGCTCCAGAAAATGTGAGGCGCCATGCAGGCTCGGCGTCTCATGCCGCGAGCCGACCGAAACGAAGAAGCCAAGGGAGTAGGTACCGGTGGAACGGATGTCCTCAGTGACGATCTGAAGACCGTTTAGCAGCACCGTACGGCGGACGGCGCCATCCAGCTGGGGAAGGCGTCGTCCGGGACTGCCGCGCGGAACGACAGGCATCGGCGCTAACTCAACGTCGGAACAAGGGTTACGCCGACACCGTCTCCTCAACCACTGGAACCAGCGACAACTTGCCGCGATCGTCGATCTCGTTGATCTCTACCTGGATCTTCTGTCCGACGTTGAGCACATTCTCGACGCTCTCGACTCTCTGTCCCCCAGCGAGCGGGCGCATCTTCGAGATGTGCAGCAGGCCGTCCTTCCCGGGCAGCAACGAGACAAACGCGCCGAAGGCGGTGATCTTGACGACTGTGCCTAGGTAGCGTTCACCCTTCTCGGGAATGGTCGGGTTGGCAATGGCGTTGATCATCGCGCGTGCTGCCTCGGCCTTGTCGGCTTGATCCGCCCCAACATAGATCGTCCCGTCGTCCTCGATGGTGATATCCGCGCCCGTGTCGTCCTGGATCTGGTTGATCACCTTGCCCTTCGGGCCGATGACCTCGCCGATCTTGTCGACAGGGATCCTCATGGTGATGATCCGCGGTGCGAAGATGCTCATTTCATCAGGACCGTCGATGGCTTCACGCATCACATCGAGGAGGGTGTTCCGGGCGTCCTTGGCCTGGTTCAGCGCCTCTCCCAGCACCGAAGCCGGAACTCCGTCCAGCTTGGTGTCCAGCTGCAGGGCGGTGATGAAGTCCCGAGTTCCGGCGACCTTGAAATCCATGTCGCCGTACGCGTCCTCTGCGCCCAGGATGTCGGTCAATGCCATATACCGGGTTTCGCCGTCCACCCTGTCGGAGACCAAACCCATGGCAATTCCGGCGACCGGTGCGCGCAGCGGCACGCCAGCGTTGAGCAAAGCCAGCGTCGAGGCGCACACCGAACCCATCGACGTAGAGCCGTTGGAGCCGAGGGCTTCCGACACCTGGCGAATCGCGTACGGGAACTCCTCACGCGTCGGCAGCACCGGCACCAAAGCGCGCTCAGCGAGGGCACCGTGACCGATCTCGCGCCGCTTGGGCGACCCGACCCGCCCGGTTTCACCGGTGGAGTACGGCGGGAAGTTGTAGTTGTGCATGTAGCGCTTGGTCGTTTCCGGCGCGAGCGTGTCGAGCCTTTGCTCCATGCCCAGCATGTTCAGCGTCGAGATGCCGAGAATCTGGGTCTCGCCGCGTTGAAAGAGCGCCGACCCGTGCACCCGCGGTACGACGCCAACCTCGGCGGCCAATGTGCGAATGTCAGTCACACCACGACCGTCGATACGGATCTTGTCGGTCAAGATCCGCTGCCGAACCAGCTTCTTGGTGAGGGCTCGGTACGCCCCAGCGATCTCCTTCTCGCGACCCTCGAACTGCGGTGCCAGCCGCTCGACGATCGTGCTCTTGAGGGTGTCGGCGGCGTGCTCGCGCGTCTGCTTGTCGGCTATCGACATGACCTCGCTGAGTTCCGCGGTGGCCGACTCGGCAACTGCGGCGTACGCGTCGTCGTTGTAGTCGACGAAAATCGGGAAATCAGCGATGGGCTTGGGGAACTTCGCTGCCAGCTCGGCCTGAGCGTCGCACAGGGCCTTGATGAACGGCTTCGCCGCCTCCAGACCGGCTGCCACCACTTCCTCGGTGGGTGCGGTCTTGCCCGACCGCACGAGATCCCATGTGTGTTCGGTTGACTCTGCCTCAACCATGGCGATGGCGACATCGCCGGCAGCTGTCATCCGGCCCGCAACCACCATGTCGAACGTGGCATTCTCGAGTTGATCGACATCAGGGAACCCGATCCAGCGGCCATCGATGAGTGCAACGCGTACGCCGCCAATCGGACCGCTGAAGGGCAGACCGGCCAGCTGGGTGGACAGTGAGGCGGCATTGATCGCGGCCACGTCGTAGAGCTTGTTTGGATTCAAGGCCATGACCGTAACGATCACCTGGATCTCGTTGCGCAGGCCCTTGACGAAGCACGGACGCAGCGGGCGGTCGATGAGCCGGCAGGCGAGGATCGCACCCTCGGACGGGCGGCCCTCACGGCGGAAGAACGAGCCGGGAATGCGCCCGACGGCGTACATCCGTTCCTCGACGTCGACAGTGAGCGGGAAGAAATCGATGGCCTCGCGCGCCTTCCCTTGCGCAGTCGTGGCCGACAACACCATGGTGTCGTCATCGAGATAGACGGTCGCCGATCCGGCGGCCTGCCGGGCTAATAGGCCGGATTCGAACCTGATGACATGGCGGCCGAGGTCGCCGTTGTCAATGACAGCCTCAGTGGACTGAAGATCTGGTCCCTCCACGGGATTCCTTTCTGTGGCGCTGGCGATGATCGCCAATGCCGGAGCGGGGATCGCTCACGCACTTGATGTGCTCGACGTGGCGCGGTACGTAAGTGCCGCGTCAGTCCCCCGAACTGGTGGAGGCCGGTCTTCGATCGAGGTCCGCGGGTCAGAGCTGATCGCTCCTCCCGAAAACCACTACCGAGGACCGAGTCCCTCCTCGCCGAGCATCTGTGTCGAGATGCGATCTCGAACTTGATTGGTTTGTTCAATTGTGGTCTAGCAAGGGCCAAGCTCCGCATCAGGTACTCCGGTGAGCTGCAGAACGAGGCCCAACCGCTTGACAGATTAGCGACGCAGCCCGAGCCGTTCGATGAGTGACCGGTAACGCTCGATGTCGGTCTTGGCCACGTAGTTGAGCAGCCGGCGACGTTGCCCAACCAACAGCATCAGCCCTCGCCGGCTGTGGTGGTCGTGCTTGTGCTCTTTGAGGTGCTCGGTGAGATGCGCGATCCGCTTGGTGAGGATCGCGACCTGGACCTCTGGGGAACCCGTGTCGCCATCGCTCGTCGCGTACTCGTCAATGATCTTCTTCTTCGTCGCAGCATCGATCGACACTGACGTTCTCCTCTCGGTCTCCCGTTGCGCGGCGCTCCCGATGCCCTAGTCAGGATCTGTTCACGTGGTGTGAGTTGGGAGCTCTTGAAAATCCGCGGCCGGTCAAACGGCGCGGCCAAATCTACCAGCGGTGGGCAGTTGCCAGCGAATTTCCGGGTGCCTGGACGCATAGGTGGTGGCGCCTCAGGCCGTATGCAAGAGATGCCTGGCCTCCTCAACATCGGCATGCATCTGCCGGATCAAGGCCTCTTTCCCCGCGTATTTCACCTGCCCGCGGAGTCTGGCGTAGAAATCGATCGCGATCTCTACGTCGTAAAGCTCGAGGTCATCACGATCCAGCACGTACGCCTCGACCCGGCGTTCCACACCGTCAAAGGTTGGGTTCGTGCCAACTGAAATCGCAGCAGGCCATCGCGGTGACGGCACATCCAGCCTCGTGACCCAGCCGGCGTAAACGCCATCGGCCGGCACCGCCATCCCGGGCGGCACCGGCACATTCGCCGTCGGGAAACCCAGTTCGTGACCCCGCCGGTCGCCGCGCACTACAACCCCGCTGAACCGGAAGACATTGTCGCTGAGCTCCCGGACCCTCCCGAAGTCGCCCTCTGCAACCGCATGTCGAATCAGCGTCGATGAGCTCGGCTGGGTGCCGTCGGTGACCAACGGGAGCGCCTGAACCTTGAACTCCCCTGCCCCAAGTTCCGCCAGCGTGGAGACATCCCCGGCGGCCCGGAAGCCGAAGCGGAAGTTCTCCCCCACGACGATCCGGGTGGGATGCAACGGTCGGAGCACGGTATCGACGAACTGCGCCGGGCTCCAGCTGGCGACCTCTGCGGTGAAATTAACGACCACGACCTCATCGACGCCGGCCTTGCGCAGCAGCTCCTTGCGGCCCTCCAGTGAGGTAAGCAGGAGCGGCGCCTGGTCGGGTCGGATCACTGACATCGGATGTGGCCAGAACGTCACCGCAACGAGGCGGGCTCCCGGCTCGGCCGATCGGGCTGCACGGATGAGCTCGGCGTGTCCTCGATGGACCCCATCGAAGTTGCCGATGATGACGACGGTCGGCCTGCTCATTCCATGCGCCTCCCAGTCTTCCTCTTCGCCGCCGTCGATAGTTAAGCAGACAGCCGAACCATGCAGCGTTCTGCAAAAGGACTCACGTTACGGACGGATGTCACGCGAAGTGAGGAAAGTTGTGTAAGACTTTGCGGGCACA
>DATHIJ010000312.1:0-7690 GCA_035489975.1 Propionibacteriaceae bacterium
AGTGTCCGTTGCCCTTCAACCACCCAGGGATCGGGAACTTTGATCTTGAGCAGAATCGGCACCAAGTCCGCCGCAAACCGGATCGTGTCGTCGTAGAAGATCTGTTCGGCCGTGTCCAAGGTCAATAGCGGCGCTGCGCGCAACCTGTCGCTGATCTCCTGACTGCGCCACCCGTACGAGAAAGTCGAGCCAAGCGGATATGGGTACTGAGATCCGATCACCTGCTGATTGGCGGCGACGAGAAAGCCGCTTGGCGGGTTGTAAACGTACGGCACCTTTGCGAAGGGAATGGTGCCGCGCCAGTCATAGGTCGGGTCCCAACCCGGTGACGTCCTTATCCCGTTGCCCTTGCGGCGATGTGGAATCGTGCCTGCCAGCTGGTAACCGATATTGCCATCGACGTCGGCATAGATGAGGTTTTGTGAGGGTGCGCTGAGCAGAGCCGCCGCGGCGCGAAACTCCGCGAAGTTCTGCGCCTTGTCGATGCCCATCAACGCGTCCATGCTGCGGCCCGGCTGAAGCGCGGTCCAGCTCAGCGCGACCGCGTAGTTGGCCGGGTTCGGATCAGATCTGCTGGAGGAGACCTGCTGCAGCCGCTGGTCCACATCGGACAGCAGGGGCCCGTGCCGGGAGGCGCGGATGCGAATGGTTCTCGGTTCGTTCTCACCCCATACGTGGATCTCCTCAGTGATCACGTCAAGCGGCACATACCGGTTGCCTTCCCGCACGGTGTCGCCCCGCACATCTTCCAGGTATAGGTCCTGGGCATCGACATGGCTGGTGCTCAGGCCCCACGCGATCTTGTTGTTCTTGCCGATGACGACGCCGGGGGTGGACGCCATGCTAAATCCGGAGACGTCGAACGGGCACGCCTTGGAGACCAGGCGGCAGTGCAGACCGACTTGGGCAAAAACCGATGGAATGGCCGTGGCCAAGTGCGGGTCGTTGGACAAGATTGCCTTGCCACTCTCGGTTCGGGAGCCGGCTACGGCCCAGGAGTTGGAACCAGTCCCGGCCGCACCCCCGCCTGAGCCCAAGACGTGCGGAATCATCTGGTCGATCCTGGCGGCGCTCTGTAGCACACTCGTGGCCTTGCGTAGCTGATCATTGCTCAGGCTGCCGGGAAATGGTCGCGCCGATGACTTGGTAGCCGTCGGATCGAAAGCCCGACCCACAACGTCTCCGCGCCTGAGGATGGGTGCGAAGTCGTCCTCTAGCGGGTGATGCGGGAACAGATCCGCGGCGCGAGCTACCCCTAGTTTGCTGCTGATGATGGCGCGATCGGACTCCTGAGTGTGGTTCACACCCAGATCCCACGCCATGACTTTGAGCCAGGCCACGGAATCGACGGCCGTCCACGCCGCCGGACTGTAGCGCAAGCCTTGCAGTCTGAGCAGCGAATATTCCAGGGAGAGGTCGGAGGCTGATCGGCCGGCAATGTAGGCGTTGACGCCAGCGGCGTATGCGTCGAGATAGCGACGAGTCGACGGTGCGAGCAGCCGGAGCTCCTGCTCGGCTACCCGCCGCCAGCCGAGGGTGCGAATGTAGGCATCTGTTTCCAGCTGCGAGATTCCAAACAATTCCGAGAGCCGTCCGGCAGCGAGATGGCGCCGGAAGTCCATCTCGAAGAACCGGTCCTGAGCATGCACATACCCCTGCGCCTGGAACAAATCTTCGGGGTTGTCGGCGTAGATGTGGGGCACGCCGTACGAGTCGCGCAGTACCTCAGCCTGGCCCTTGAGTCCGGGCACCATCAAGCGGCCCGATGTCTCGGGGAATGAGGTGCGTACGTTGGCGATTGCGAGGCTGGTCAGGCCACCGAGTGCGAGGATCAGCACCACTGCGGTGAAGATCGGCCAGCGACTGATGCGACGCACCGTCAAACTCTAATGTCCGAAGCTGAGCGGCTCCCGCTGTGGTTGCACGGTGTTCGGGCAGCCAGCAACGGTTAGCAGTCGGTATGCTTGAGTGCTAGCTGCAGCTCGCCGCCGTATCCGGCAGGGCTCCTCTCGAGGAGAGAAAGACACGATGCCCACCTACCAGTACCGCTGCACCGAGTGTGGCGAAGACCTTGAGGCCGTGCAGAAGTTCAGCGACCCGGCCCTCACTACCTGCCCGACTTGCGGCGGTACGCTGCGGAAGGTCTTCAATGCGGTCGGTGTGGTCTTCAAGGGCTCTGGCTTCTACCGCACCGACAGCCGCAACGGCTCCAAGAGCGGTGCTGATGGTGACTCGGGCCCAGAAAAGTCAGGCTCCGACAAGAAGGCCGAAACCAGGTCGGCCGATAAGGAGCCCGCCGGCGCGGGTTCGGCGCCCTCCAACCGCTCCAGCAAACCCAAGCAGCCCACCTCCAGCGCAGCATCATCCACAGGATCAAAATCCGACGGTTAGCCTTGTGGACGATGCGTACGATCTGGTTGCGTGTCCTTAGTTTTCAGGCGTGACAATTCAGACGCCAGGATTCTCCTCACAGCCCCACGCATGCGATCGGTAGCTGCCACCAGGCGTCGGCCGCTGCATGCACTCGCCCGCGCCGCATCGTGGCACCGCAGGAAGCTCGCCGTGCTGGCCGCCATCGCAGCAGTGCTCACCGGAGTCTCCGCCGCTGCTCCAGAGGGCCCGGCGATGATCAGCGTGGTCAAGGCGAAGTCTCGATTGCCCACTGGGACAGTCGTCTCCAGGTCAGATCTGGTGCTCGACCGGGTTGCCGTCGCCGACGTACCTGAAGGAGTGCTCACCGATCCGCTCACACTCGTCGGCAAGACCCTCGCAGCGCCGGTCGCGGAAAGCCAGATGATGACGCCGCTGGCCGCCGCCGATGCGCGCACCAGCGTTCCGCGCGGTCACGTCATTGCGCCGTTGCGGCTGGCCGACACTGCACTCGTAGCCCTACTCCGCCCCGGCGATCTGGTCGATGTCATCGCCGCCGACGCGCAGGCAGGGCAGGCGACTGTGGTCGCGGCTGGCGCGCGGGTCGTGACGATCCCGCAGGCTCCCGACGAGCGAGTGGGGTCCGGTCCAGAAGGCGCGCTGGTCCTCATCGACGTAGATGCTCATACCGCGTCGGTGGTGGCCCACGCCGCCGCGTCCGCGACGCTCAGCATCATCTGGCGGTGAACACCGGTTCCAGCGAGCCACGCCTCAACATGAGGAAACCGGTCACGTCGAACAGGTAGCTGGCGGCCCATTTTGAAGGTTGGGAGTGACCGGTTTCGCCAGAAGGCAAGGGAGGTGACCGGCTCCGGCCACCTGCTCCTCAGCTATGACCATCGCTTGCTGAACTTGGGGCGGTGAGAGTCGAATCTGCCGCGATGATTTGAGGTGCTCCGCGATCCTCCAGAGTCACCTCGCCGATGACCCGAACCCCCGCCTCGAAGGTCCAATCGCCGTTGACGCCGAAGTACCGAGCATCCCTGAGCGAGGGAGGGCCGGCCGGGAATCGCTGATCAAAATCACCGATGATCTTGTAGTGCGTGCTATCAAGATCGACAACCGGCGCTGAGCCGGCAACCTTCGTCAGGCGCCCGTCGGCTTGCAGGTCATAAGCATCGGAGCGCAACACCAGCAGGTCGCTGGTGGTCTTCACCGGCAGGAATCGATCGCGGCCGACTCCAATGGCCGTCGCGCCCTCGAACACCTCGATGGCGGCACCCATCGCGGTCTCGATCTGGATGACCTTCGGTGAGGATGGGTCTGCTGGGTCGACGGTCTTCTCGTTTTTGATCAAGGGCAGTCCGAGTACTGACCTCCGTTCCCGCAGGGTACGGTCAAGTGCTGCGAGATCGAACCACAGATTGTTGGTGTGGAAGAACGGATGTCGGAACTCATCGGTGAAATAGTCCATTTCCTCCTTCGGCGTCTGCGCTGTGTCGCGCAAGATCAGCCGCCGGTCGAACTTCCGGATCGCGAGATGTCCGCCCTTGCGATCAGCCGCGGTGCGGAGGCAGATTTCCGCAGCGTACGGTGCACGGGTAGTCGCGAACCAGCCGGCGATCGTGGCGTTCGGCGCCGCGCCGAGGTTGTCAGAATTGGACACTGAGGCGTAGCGGTATCCCAATGACAGAAGGCGATCGAGCATTCCCGATGTGGTAAGGGCCGTGTAGAGATCACCATGCCCAGGCGGACACCATTCCAAACTCGGATCAGCCGGCCAGGTGATCGGGGTCAAGTCGTCGGCGCTGAGCTTGGGCTCCTGGTTCTGCATGAATCCAAGATCAAGTCCGGGGACGGCGAGGTCAGGGTACGGCGCCAAGGCGGCTAGGGTGTCGTCGTGCGTACGGAAGCTGTTCATGAAGAGCAGCGGCAGCTGGATGCGGTACGCCGCCCTCGCATGTCGTACTTGATCAACAATAATGTCGAGGAAGCTCTTGTTCTCGCGTACTGTCAGCAGGGACTTGGCCTTGTCCATGCCCATTGACGTACCAAGACCGCCATTGAGCTTGATGATCACGGTCTTCTCGAGGGCTGCTGCAGCATCCTGATCGCTGACGAATGCATCGCTCAGCATGCTGGGATCAAGCAGAGGCTCGATCGTGTCCTCGGGGATAAACCCGCTGACCCCCTCCTCCAGCTGGCGGTAGTAGTGGGTGAAGACATCGATCGCCTGCTGCGGAATCCCAGCAGCCACCATCTTGTCCTGGGCACGTTTCAGACCCGGCTCGCTCATACCCAGATCCTAGGGAGCGGACTCCCCAGCTGCGGCGTTCCGTCGCTGTGTACTACTTC
The DNA here is from genome assembly GCA_035489975.1 of Propionibacteriaceae bacterium. Lineage (GTDB taxonomy): Bacteria > Actinomycetota > Actinomycetes > Propionibacteriales > Propionibacteriaceae > Microlunatus. Next base: position 4,726 of record DATHIJ010000312.1, read on the forward strand.
TTCTTCGGTGCTGGAGGAGGAGGTGGAGGAGGAGGAACCACTGACGCCAGCAACGTCAGGGTCGCCTTGGTGATCTCGCTCTGCGCAGCCGTCCGATCGATCGTCGCGGTGCCGTCGCCCGACTGGTCGCCGTAGTCCCCGAAGGAGCTGTGCACCGCCCCGTTGATCACGACATAAGACGTGTTCGGCGGAAGCTTCCCCCTGGAGGCCTCGATGTCGTCTAGTGTCGTGAATCCGTCTGCGGCACCGGAGATGGAGACCGCCTTCAGATCGGTACGAAGCACGTTGTCCGCCGGGTAAGAAGCGAAGAGCACCAGGCCTTTCACCCGCTCATCCCGATCAGCGAGCGTGGCGGCGGTGGTGCCACCAACGGAGTGACCACCCACGACCCACGTGGTGATCTCGGGATGAATGTCGAGCACGTTTGTACCGCGATCAGCATCAAGCAGTGAGAAGCCGAACGGCGCCTTCAGCACCACGACCAGGTAGCCGGCTTCCGCCAGAGGGCGAAGGACGTGGGCATAGGCGCGGGAGTCGATACGAGCACCGGGTGTGAACATCAGGGCAGTCGTCGGCTTGATGTTCTCACCTGAGGGGTCTTCGCGAACTGGGATCAACTCATACCAAGTGGGTCGATCGGCGATCCGCACCCCGTTCTCCGATCGGAGGGCCGCGATAGCTGCCGGTGTTGCCACAAAAGGCCGCGCGTAGGCGAGGGAGAGGACCAGCAGAAACGCAAGCACCAACAGCGGAACGGCGAAGACGATCCGCCAATGCGCGCGCCGCAACACCTCATCCGACGTTCTACGCCGCGGATGCTCCGGGTCCCCCTCGCGATCCTGCCTATCACCAATCGTCAGCGAACCGATCGACCACGCAATCGCTATGAAGCCAAACAGGCCACCGCCGATGCCCGTGATCAACATGGCCGGATGACCATTCAAGATGGCCGGCCACCGCGTCCAGCCAAGCCATACCGCAACCGCCACCATGGCGATCCCGAGCACCAACCAGATGAGAGCAAGCACAGTTCGGCTGAGCGCTCCCGGCTGCCACATAGCCAGAGTTTAGGAGCCTGCATCTAGTAGGCCCTGGAGCTTGCCAACAGATCTAGCGCTACTCGCTGACGATGTCGGCAACCGTGGCGTCGTACGCACGGACAAGATCGTCGATTTCGACAAATGCGCTGTAGCCGTGTCCCCCAGCGCCGAGTCCAGCACGGCGGCCGACCAGCCGCCGGTCGATGATCACCGGCCAGCTCGGGTCACTGCCGATCGGGGTGATCGTGCCGCGTTCATATCCCGTCGCATCCAGAGCCTCAGCTGCGTCTGGGAGTTTCATCTTGCTGACGCCGAGAAGCAACCGCAGCTTGGGCCAGGACATCTGCGTGCCGCCGGGGATGACGGCAAACAGGTAATTTCCGCTCGAGCGGCGTACCACGATCGTCTTCGCAATGTCCGACGGCGCGATACCAAGCAGCTCGGCTGCCTCTTCGAGGCTGTGTGCAACTGGCCGGCGCCGCAACTCGACAGCCAGCCCGCGATCCTCGGCATCAGCCAGCATGCGGCGTACGCCCGCGGGAGTCTCTTCGCTCACGACGCGGTCAGTCTTGTTCGACTGCAGCATTTGAGAGCCACCTACGACAGGCTAAGGCTGGCGGAGAGAGCACGCAGCGAGCGAAGGAGTGAGGACACAGGCCGCAATCAGCTAGCCCCTTGACTTCTCTGACTACAGTCAGAGGTATGACGGCCACCGCGACGCTACGCCACTTCAACCGCACGTACACGCAACGCATCGGGGTCCTCGAAGAGTCGTTTCTCGGGCTGGGAATGCCACTGGCGGCTGCGCGACTGGTCTTCGAGATCGGCGTCGAGGGGTCCACGGTGCGGGAGCTTCGGGATCGGCTCGGGCTGGACTCGGGTTATCTCAGTCGGCTGTTGCGGACCCTGCAGGACCGCGGGCTGGTGGTGGTCGAACCCGACCCCAGTGATCTGCGCCGGCGCACAGTGGCCCTCACACAAGCGGGGTGGTCGACTTATCGCCGTCTGGATGATCGCTCGGAGCGGCTGGCCGAAGGGATCCTCCAGCCCTTGACGGAGCGGCAGCGGGACCGCCTGACCGCCGCGTTGGCGACCGCCGACCTGCTGGTCCGTGCCGCGACCGTCCAGCTGCGCACGGTCGATCCTCGATCGGCAACGGCTACGCGGGCGGTGGAACAGTACTTCGCCGAGCTGAACCGCCGGTTCCCCGGCGGGTTCGATACTGACGGGGCGCGTGCCGCCGACGCTGCCGCGGTAGGCGATGGAACTGCGGTGTTCGTCGTCGCAAGCAGCGACGGCCTCCCGGTTGCTTGCGGAGGCGTCCAACCACTGACCGCCGAGACCGGGGAGATCAAGCGCATGTGGGTCCATCCCGAGTGGCGGGGAGCGGGGCTCGGCTCCCGGCTGCTGCGCCACCTCGAAGCCGTGGCTGTCAAGTTCGGCTACGAGACTGTCCGGCTCGATACCAACGGCACCCTGACCGATGCGATCGCTTTGTACGAACGGGCCGGCTACCGCCGCATCGCGCGCTACAACGACAACCCGTACGCCCAGGTCTGGCTCGAGAAGAGCCTGACCGTCCAGCCGGCGTAATGTACCGCGCTGGATCACATCGGCCGGTGTGTCTGCTCCCGTCGAATAGCTGACCCAAAATTGAGTTTTGATCCACTTGATTCTCTCGGGTCGCAACCCACAAAGGCACGATTGTTCGTCAGGCCAGTCGATGCCGCCTTTTGAAGCAGCGAATGAGCCCTTGCTGCACCTACATGGTCGGTAAGGGCCGCAACGATCAACTCGATGTAGGCCGGAGCTGGCTTATCGATTGGCAGCACGCGTGAAGTGGAAAGCGTGTACGCCCTGATGTTGTCGATATCGGGAAGCCGCAGGACAGCGTTGTATTTGCCAGCGAATCCATCTTTTGCAAG
>DATHIJ010000313.1:0-2262 GCA_035489975.1 Propionibacteriaceae bacterium
CGGGCGATCGAGCTGGGCGTCAACCTCATCGACACCGCGCACGCGTACGGGCCCGAGACCAGCGAGCGGCTGATCGCCGAGGCGCTGCGCCCCTACCCGCCGGAGCTGATCGTCGCGACCAAGAGCGGGTACGGGCCCCGCGGCCCCCACAGGTGGGCGCCGGATGGCCGCCCCGAGACGATCCGACACCACTGCCAGCGCAGCCTGGAAGTGTTGCGGCTGGAGCGGATCGACCTGCTGCAGCTGCACACCCTCGACCCCACCGTGCCGATCGAGGAGTCGGTGGGGGCGATGGTGGAGCTGCAGGGAGAGGGCAAGGTTCGCATGATCGGTGTCTCCAACGTCAACGTCGAGGAGCTGGAACGCGCCCGGGCGGTTGGTGAGATCGTCTCGGTCCAGAACCGCTACAACCTCAGCGACCGGGCATCGGAGGACGTGCTGGCCGGCTGTGAGCGTGCCGGGATCGCGTTCCTGCCGTGGTTCCCGATCGGTGCCGGCGCCCTGGCTGGAGCCAGCGAGCTCCAGGCGGTGGCGACTGCCCACGGCGCAACCGCCGCCCAGGTGGCCATCGCCTGGCTCCTGCAACGCTCGCCGGTGATGCTTCCGATCCCCGGTACCTCCTCGATCGCGCACCTCGAAGAGAACATGGCCGCGGCAGGGCTCCACCTCTCAGAGGAGGAGTTCCGTCGCCTATCGGGATGAGTCCAGCCTGTGAAAGAACGGCCCGAACGCGTCCGCGCTGCAGCTAGACTCGCCTGCTGCCGGGCACCGTACGGCGTCGAGGGGAGGAGGCCCACGATGGGGGCCGAAGAGACCGATCTGCCGAAGCTGGCCGCCCCGGCACGACGGGCGCTGCTCGGCGCCGGCTACACCCGCCTCGAGCGCCTCACCACGGTCAAGGAGTCCGAGGTCATGAAGCTGCACGGCATGGGACCGAATGCGATGGATGTGCTCCGCCATGCTCTCAGGGAGCGCGGCCTGTCCTTCGCGATGGAGGATGCAGACGGATAACGCCGCCGCGATCGATCAACCGGCTCGATCAGCACCGCCGGGTCACGCCGTGCCGGACGCCGCATCTGGCCTGCTGGTTCCTGCGGCATGCCGGCCTGTCGGTCGCATGATCCATCAACCGACACCCAAGGCCGGTTCAAATGGACGAGAGCACCAGCAGCACAGCCCCGATCCAGACGAGCACCATCGGGAGGCGACTCGTGCGGTTCTTGTCGGCCGTCCTGCCGGCGCGTCGATTGCGGCTTCGCACCGAGTTGTCAAGGAGAAACCCGGCTGCCATCAAGGCAATGCCGAGAACCTGTATGACGCGACGCACTTGTCCTCCCTACAGCTCCGCGTAGCTCACGACCCTCACCTGAGGACCGTCGTGTGCGGTACGGGATCGTTACCGCCCGTCGCATCGACAACACCTACCTCAAGGCACCATCAACCCAACACCCAGGACCCGCTCGCACACTCCTGGACAACACCTCGAAGCGAAAAACAAGCTTCAGGGAAGCAACACTAGCCGCCAAAGATGTTGAGGGCTAGGAAGAACACGATGACGATTTCGCTGACGACCCAGGAGTTGGTGCTCATCCAGTCGCGCAGCGTGGGTAGCAGCGCCTGCGCCCGCCGACCGAGCAGCACCAGGATGAGCAGCGGCAGCCCAGCCAGCAGCAGCGTGAGCAGCAGGAAGGGCAGGCTGTGCCACCATGGGTCGCCGTGCCGGGCCAGATAGGCTCCAACGGTGATCATGGTGATGATGTCGGTGGGCATGACCAGAAACAGCAGCAAACCCAGCCGGAACGACAATCGCGCATCGGCGGTCTGTAGCCGGCCCATCCACTTGGGCGGCGCGGTGTTCTTGCGCCGGGCGAAGACGCGCGCCATCAAGACCACCAGGAGCACGATGACCAGCCAGTCGATCACGGTCGCGAACGTGCCCTGGCTCGCAGGACGGGTGGAGGTCTTTACCAGGCCCGTCACCCAGTAGGCGATCAAGGTGCCCGCGGTGATGGCGAGGGCGACGCCGGCAAGGAAGGCAAGGGAGTTTCGCCGCGCGTCTTGGCTGGTGGCGATCAAGGTGGCGCTGATGATCTGGGGGCCGGCGATCATCACGATGGCCAGCGGCAGGATTGCTAGCAGGTTCACGAGCATCTTCCTCTCCACGCGCGGGCCAGCATCTTCGCACGGGAGGTTCAGTCGGAGGCCGCAGCGTGAGGGAGGCAGGCTGTGGGGAAGCTGGGGGCCGGGGAGTTGGGTGGGGGG
>DATHIJ010000314.1:0-4147 GCA_035489975.1 Propionibacteriaceae bacterium
GACGCTGCCGGCCACGATCGACTGCACGAGGAACAACGGAAGCCGTTGGAGAGCAAGCACATTGCCGGCAAAGGCCATCGAGTCGGCAACTAGACCCAGCAAGTAGGGCACTTGCTTGATGATCAGCAGGATCCCGGTCAACCCCACCACTGTTGCGGCGCGCTTGGCAGCGACTGACTGGAGGACCGAGGACACCCCGTAGCCCAAGCAGGCGACGATAGCCCCCAGCCAGCTCAGCGCCAGCATGCGAACAACCCCCGAGCAGATGAATGCGCCCTGAGCTTGTCGAAGCGTGCAGGCTGGTGCCCTTCGACAGGCTCAGGGCACATCAAAACAGACTTGAAGCTAGGCAGATTCCGGACGGGTCTTGTTGGTGTCGATCGGAATTCCGGGCCCCATCGTCGTCGACAACGTGATCCTGCGGAGGTAGCGACCCTTGGCGGCGCTGGGCTTCAATCGAATGATCTCGTCCAACGCCGCGAAGTAGTTCTGTGACAGCTGTTCAGTGCTAAAGGACGCTTTACCAATGATGAAATGGAGATTGGCATGTCGGTCGACCCGAAATTCGATCTTGCCGCCCTTGATGTCGTTGACCGCTTTGCCCACGTCCATCGTGACGGTTCCAGTCTTCGGGTTCGGCATCAGTCCGCGTGGACCGAGGATGCGGCCGAGGCGGCCCACCTTTCCCATCATGTCCGGGGTTGCGACGACGGCGTCAAAGTCCAGGTAGCCCTTCGACACCTTGTCGATGAGCTCGTCGGAACCCACCTCGTCCGCGCCCGCAGCCTGCGCGGCTTCGGCGCGCTCACCGGTCGCGAAGACCAGCACGCGGGCCGTTTTCCCGGTGCCGTTGGGCAGATTGACCGTGCCGCGGACCATCTGATCCGCCTTCCGAGGATCGACACCGAGCCGTACGGCAACATCCACGGTTTCGTCGAACTTTGCCCTCGTATTGGCCTTGGCGAACGCCATCGCGTCCGACGGTGCGTACGGCTTCCCCGGGTCGAGGTTCTCTGCGACCGCCGCGTACGACTTACTGCGCTTCATAATGCTGGTCCTTTCTGTGAACATTTCTTGAGGCCAGTTGTGGTTTAGAGCCGCGCCGGCTCTCCCACGGGTTTCCTGTCTTCAGATCGACTTGGCAGCGTGCCTGGTCGCTCCGACGACCACAGGCGCTGACAAGTCGCAGGTTAGTCAGCGACGGTGACGCCCATACTGCGGGCGGTGCCTTCGACGATCTTCATTGCTGACTCGACGTCGTTGGCGTTGAGGTCGGGCAACTTGGTGGTGGCGATGTCACGAACCTGGTCGCGGCTGATCTTGCCAACCTTCTCGCGATGCGGCACACCAGAACCCTTCGGGACCCCGGCAGCCTTCTTGATCAGCTCAGCTGCCGGCGGGGTCTTGGTGATGAAGGTGAAGCTACGGTCCTCATAAATCGTGATCTCCACCGGAATGATGGTGCCGCGCATAGATTCTGTTGCCGCGTTGTACGCCTTGCAGAACTCCATGATGTTGACGCCGTGCGGACCGAGTGCGGTACCGACGGGGGGAGCAGGTGTCGCTGCACCCGCATTCAGGGCAATCTTCACGAGCGCAGCAATCTTCTTCTTCTTCTTGGGAGGCATTTCTCTCTCGGGATCCTTCGTGTGGTCGTGTGGTGGTCAATCCGTGATCGGGCGGGGCTGTCATGAGGCTCAAACCTTCTGGATTTGCGGGAAGGTCAGATCGACCGGGGTCTCGCGACCCAGAATCTCCACCAGCGCCTTGAGCCGCTGGTTGTTCACGTTGATCTCGGTAATCGTTGCGTGCACACCCGCGAACGGTCCGTCAACCACCATGACTGAGTCGCCGACGGCGAAGTCCGCAACCTCGATTTTCTTCTTGCGACGGGCGGGACCCTCGCTGGAGGCGGTCGCAGCAGCGACAACAGCCGGTGCCAGCATCTTCTCCACCTCGTCGAGGCTCAGCGGAACTGGGGAATTGGAGTGTCCGACGAATCCAGTCACCGACGGGGTATGGCGGACGGTCGACCAGGACTCGTCGGTCAAGTCCATCCGCACCAGGACATAGCCGGGCAGCACCGTACGCCTCACCTGCTTGCGCTGGCCGTTACGGATCTCAGTGACCTCCTCGGTCGGCACGACGATCTCGTAGATGTAGTCCTCCATATTGAGGGAGGACACTCGGTTCTCCAGGTTCTGCAGTACCCGGTTCTCCATGCCGGAGTAGGTGTGCACCACGTACCAGTCGCCCGGCTTCCCCCGCAGCTCGGAGCGGAACGCCTCGAGAGCGTCCTGGCCTGCGTCCGACTCTTCCTCGGGCTCAGCCTCGGTTACTGCTTCTGGCTCTTCGGTCGTCGTCGCAAGGCTGCCAAAGTCGAGCTCGAAGTCATCCTCGGGCACCTGCTCGGTGGGGCCACCAAAGTCGAGGTTGATGTCAACGTCGTCGACGCGGCTTGACGAGTAACTGCCAAGGTCGATGTCGAAGTCGTCCGGTGTGGTCGCAGCCGATTCCGAAGATGCGGGGCTTTCCAGCGGCTCCGCTCCCTCATGCGGTTCCTCGGCTGAAAAGTTCTCGGGCACGTCGATATCTCCGTTACTTGGTTCGTTTGCGGTCATCAGCTAAAGATCTTGAAGATTGCCCAACCAAGGCCGAGGTCGAGCAGGCTCACGTAGGCGATCACAAACAACACGAAGACCAGCACCACGATGAAGTAGTTGATGAGCTGCTGCCCGGTGGGGTAGACGACCTTCCGCAGCTCTCCGATCGATTGCCGGAGGAACTTCATCGGTGTCGTACGCTCCGGCTTGACCGGCCGATCGCGCTTCGTGGTGGGGGCACCCTTCGGAGCGCGGCCCGTCCGATCAGCTCGAGCGGTCTTGCTTTTAGCGCCCGAAGCCGCGGCCGCGACACCTGCTGGTTCTAAGACCTTCTCCGACGAGGAGTTGCGGGTCGCGTCATCCTTCGCCGCTTTTGCGCCGTTCGGCCCACTCTGGCGGGACTCAAGATCGGGGCTGGTCTCGCTGGCATCGGACAATTGGGCAGAGCTCGCCTCCGAGGTCGGCTCCACCTCTTCCTTGTCTGCCACGCTATGACCTTTCCATGCCGTGATGTGTTCCCTCAGCCTGCAGGGCAAGAGGGACTTGAACCCCCAACCTTCGGTTTTGGAGACCGATGCTCTGCCAATTGAGCTATTGCCCTCCGGAGCCCTCACCGATGCTCTCTTGTGCCTGCGTGCAATTACGAGGGCATACGAAAACAATGGTGATTGGACACCAAGACAAGAGAGTTTAACTGAGTATTGCGACGAGAGTCGAACTCCGGCTGCGGCAAATCGGTTGTCCTCGAGTGCTCCTCCTGAGAGGGTGCAGGTCATGAAGGTCGCGGCCTGTGCACTCCGGTCATGATCAGCTACCTCTTCGCAGGCGCTGTCGCCGGCATAGCTGTCGCGATGCCCATCGGAGCTGTCGGCAGCTACCTCGTCGGGCTTGCCGCGCGTGAGCGCACTGCGATCGCCGTGGCTGCCGCCCTTGGGATCGCCTCGGTCGATGGCGGGTACGCCATAGTGGCCGCGGCCGGCGGGATCGGCCTGCAGGCCAAACTCAGCGAGGTCTCTGGCTGGCTGACCTTCGCAGCGGCGATCACCCTTGTGGTGGTTGCGGTGCACACCATGCGGACAGCATTTCGTCGCTATCGCGGCGATATCCAACCCCGTGCGCAGTTGAGCAAACTAACTCCGGCCCGCGCTTACCTCAGCCTCGTTGCGCTTACCGCGATCAATCCGGCCACCGTGGTCACGTTCGCCGCGGTTGTTGTCGGCCGATCCTCGAGTGAAGGGGGCGCCTCGTGGCCAGCCGTTGCGCTCTTCGCGCTCGGCGCATTCGGTGCATCTGCCGTCTGGCACCTGCTGTTAACCGGAGGCGGCAGCCTGCTCGGCCGGCTGCTTCGCACCCGTCGAGGGCAGCTGCGAATCTCCATCTGCTCAGCTGTTGTCATGCTTGGCCTCGCGGTCGGTGTGCTGCTGAATTGAGACGCCTGCGAAGCTCGGCACCCTTCGAGATGCTCAGGGCGCATCCAAATCTCAGGGCGCATCCGAGGTCGTCAGGACTCGGCGAGTAGCTTCTCGGTGGCTGCGAGCAGCACA
>DATHIJ010000315.1:0-6982 GCA_035489975.1 Propionibacteriaceae bacterium
CCACGATCACCACACTGGTGCCACGGAAACCGAACAGCGCGCCAATCGCCACCCCAACGAGCACGAAGACCAGGCTGGTATGGAACACCAGATTCCCTGCCTCGCGTAGGTAACCACGCTCTGCCGCCACGCTGTCGCCGGTGACATCAACGCGATAGTGCCGCCTGCGCAACGCCGCGGTGGCACGGTCGAGAACATCATGATCGCTATTGGTCAGATCGGCGGCTGCGTACGCGGGCAGCCGGACGAGGTTGCGCGGCGTCTTCGGCGGGCGCGCCCGCAGTGCCTTGGCGTACCCACCAATCCTCGGGACGATGCAGCCGGCCAAGGACACGAACAGCAGCAGGTAGATCGCGGAGAACCATGGCGAGCTATAGACCTCGAAAAGGCCGAGCCTGTCGTAGATGGGCCCCAGCGTGGGATGTTCGTTGATGAAATCGCCCACCCGGACCGGCGACACCGTACGCTGCGGCACTAGCGAGCCGGGAATCGCGGCAAGTGCCAGTGCAAACAACAAGATCAGCGCGGTACGCATCGAGGTGAGCTGGGTCCACAGATAGCGCAATCCACCACGCCAACCCAGCTTGGGCAGGTCGGCCCGCCCATTCGCCTTGTTGGACTTGGCCGCCAGCTCGCGGGTTTTGATCACCGTCACGTCAGATCACCCCCACGTCAGATCACCGTCACGTCAGATCACTGTCTCAAAGCTCGACGCCCACTGCCGCAGTACGGCAGTCAACGTGTTCCAAGCGCCGGTGACCAGTAGTAGGCCAACGATGATCAGCAGCACTCCTCCGATTCGCATCACCAACTGTTGACGCTCCCTGAGGAATGCCACGGCAGAAGCCATTCTGGTGAACGCAAGGCCGGCGAGCACAAAAGGTATGCCGAGGCCGAGTGCATAGACAAAGCCGAGCAGCCCGCCACGTATCGCCGTGCCCTCGTTGAAGCCAAGGTTGACCACTACGCCCAGAGTCGGTGACAGGCAGGGTGTCCAGCCGAGTGCAAACACCACGCCGACCAGCGGTGCCGCGGCAACGCCCACCGCCGGAATGCGATGCAGCCGCAAGTCGCGTTGGCCGATCTTCAACACACCCGCGAAGATCAAGCCGAGCATGATGATCACTACGCCGAGCACCCTGGTGATCACGTCGCGGTACGCCGCCAGCAACTGCCCGGCGGACCCGGCGACGACCCCGGTCATGACGAAGACCGCCGCAAAACCCAGCACGAAGAGCGAGGTGCCGGCGAGCATCCGACCGCGGCGGGTTGATCCTTCGACGACTTCTGCGGCTCCCAAACCCGTCGCGTACGAGAGGTAGCCCGGCAGCAGCGGCACCACGCAGGGCGAGAAAAAGGACACCAGACCAGCAAGCAGAGCCACCGGTAGCGCCAAGGCCATGGTGCCGCCGACGGCCGTCTCCGCCCAGCTCGCCAGGTCGAGTGGAGCCATCATTGACCATTCGCGACGTCGTTGATCATGTCCACGAGAGTGATCTTGGAGACCTCACTCAGCACGCGGACGGCAAGTCGGCCCTGCCGATCGATGATCATGGTCGAGGGAATGGCGCTGGGCGGGAGTTCACCGGCGAACGCGAGCAGCACTTTGCCAGTGGGGTCGTAGATGCTGGGATAAGTGATCTGGAAACTCCGAACGAAGGCCTCGGCCGGAGCCGGATCGTAGTCCTTGCTGGTGATGCCAATGAACTGGGCGGTCTCCTTGGTCTCGACGCTCGCCGCCTGTAGATCGGGTGCCTCCTTGCGACACGGCGGACACCAGGAGCCCCAGACATTGATCACCACGACCTTGCCGCGATAGTCCTGACTCGAGATTGTCCGGTTGCTGCCCAGAGCAGGACCGGACACGGTCGGCAACTCTTGACGTTGCTCGGGGGGTATCCGGGTCAGGTTGCGCGGCACTGTGGGGTAACCCACCTGGCCCGCACTCCGCGTTTGCTCATCTGCCCCGGTGCGAGCGCAGGAGACCACGATCAGCGTGGCTGCCAAAACCGCAGCAATGCGGACCGCAGTACGCCGCAGCATCAGGCCCCTGCAACAAACTTCTTGGTCTGATGCGGACGGAGCAGCTCAGCAGCCGGCTCGGAGTAGCTGACCGAGGTGATGCGAGCATCGATGTAGGTGAACGACGTGACGCTAGCCAAGGTGCACTTTCGCTTCCGGGGGTCGTGGACCATCCGTCGGCCTTCGGCATTGATCCGCGCAATCCAGATCGGGAGCTGGTGGGACACGATTACTGCCTCATGCCCGAGTGCGGCCTCGACGGCGTCTCGCATCGCGAGGCGCGTTCGGGCTAATACCTCGGTGTACGCCTCACCCCAGCTTGGCTTGAACGGGTTTCGGAAGTAGAGCCAATTCTTGGGGTGCCGCAACGCGCCGGCGAAGGAAAGCCGCAGGCCCTCGAAATAGTTCACCGCTTCGATCACCCGAGAATCGATGACTATCGGCAGGCCAAATGCTTCGGCAATTGGTGCTGCGGTCTCTTGCGCCCGCTCCAGCGGCGAACTCCTGAGATGGACAACGTCTCGATCCCCCAAGTGCTCGGCGACCCGCTCGGCCATCTCCCTGCCAAGATCGGAAAGGTGGTAGTCGGGGAGGCGTGCATAAAGCAGCCCGGCAGGGTTGTCGACCTCTCCGTGGCGTACGAGATGCACAATCGTTCGGTTCTGACCCATCTGGCTCCTCGCCACGCTATCCCGAGGCGCCCGCGGCAGCGGCCGCGGCTGGCAGCGCATCGACGATCCGATTCACGGCTCTATCATCATGCGCGGCGGAAAGAAACCAAGCTTCGTAAACGCTCGGCGGCAGGTAGACCCCGGAACGAAGCATCGAATGGAAGAACGCGGCGTAGGCCGCGGTGGACTGCCGCGTAGCGGTGGCGTAGTCCGGTACGGCGGTCACGCCTTCGGTTACGAAGAAAACGCTGAACAAGTTCCCAGCGCTCTGAATGACGTGCGGTACGCCAGCCGCCTCAAGGGCACCCTTCACTTCAGCCTGCAGTTGCGCCGCTGTGCGGTCGAGCTGCTGATAGATCTCCTGAGTCGCCAGGCGCAGCGTCGTGAGTCCTGCGGCCGTGGCGATGGGGTTTCCGGAGAGGGTTCCGGCCTGGTAGATCGTGCCCGCCGGTGCCAAGTTCTGCATGAGATCGGTGCGGCCCCCGAATGCCGCCGCTGGGAAGCCGCCGCCCATCACCTTGCCAAAGGTCATCAGGTCTGGCCGCACCCCATCGCGGCCGAACTGTCCCGATCGGCTCACCCGGAAGCCGGTCATCACCTCATCGGAGATGAACAAGGCGCCATGTTCGCGCGCAATGTCTGCCAGGAATGCGTTGAAGCCGATGCCCTCCTCAATCCCGGGCGGAATGACCCCCATGTTGCCAGGGGCGGCCTCGGTGATCACTGCAGCGATCTCGTCGCCGAAGGCGGCGAAAGCAGCTTGCACGGCGGCTCGGTCGTTGTAGCCGAGGACGATGGTGTCCGCAATGGTCGCGTCTGTCACCCCCGGAGTACCGGCTATCGACAGGGTTGCCATCCCCGAGCCGGCGGCCGCCAGCAGCGCGTCCACATGGCCGTGGTAGCAGCCGGCGAACTTAATGATCTTGTTGCGGCCAGTGACACCCCTGGCCAGGCGCAGCACCGACATCGTGGCTTCCGTGCCCGAGTTGACCAAGCGGACCTGCTCGACAGGCATCCGATCGATGATCTCCGCGGCAAGATCGACTTCGGCGAGCGTGGGCGCACCGTAGGAGGTCCCGCGGCGAGCCGCGTCGGCCACCGCACCGATGACTTCGGGATGGGCATGGCCCAACAGGATTGGGCCCCAGGAACAGATGAGATCAACGAGCTCATTGCCGTCGATGTCGTACAGGTACGCACCGCGGGCGCTGGCGATGAATCGCGGCGTCCCGCCGACAGATCGGAATGCGCGAACCGGCGAGTTCACCCCACCCGGCGTCACAGTCCTTGCCCGGTCGAAGGCAGCCTCGCTGCGTACGGTGCCCGTAGCTGGTCGAACTGTCATCGACGTTCGTCGCGCTTATCGCGCAGCGACCGGGCCCACTCAAGGGCCCAGTAGCTCAAGATCAGATCCGCGCCAGCGCGGCGGATGCCGCTAAGCGCCTCGTTCACCGCCGCATCCCTATTGATCCAGCCATTGGCCGCCGCGGCCTCGACCATCGCGTACTCGCCCGACACGTTGTACGCCGCGACAGGCAGATCCACCGCCTCCCGAACCGCACGTACCACATCCAGGTAACCCAGCGCCGGCTTCACCATCACAATGTCAGCTCCCTGCTCGACGTCGAGTGCTACCTCACGGAGCGCTTCGCGCACGTTGGCGGGATCCTGCTGGTAGGTCCTGCGATTGCCGGTCAGCGAGGACGCGACGGCCTCGCGGAAGGGCCCGTAGAACGCTGAAGCGTACTTCACCGAATAGGCCAGGATCGCCACATCCGAGGCTCCTGATGTGTCGAGGGCCTCTCGGATTGCGCCGACCTGGCCGTCCATCATGCCGCTCGGTCCCACCACGTGCGATCCAGCGGTCGCGTGCAGGACCGCCATCTGGGCGTAAATCTCAATGGTCGCGTCATTGTCGACCGCGCCTGATGCGGTGAGCACGCCGCAGTGTCCATGATCGGTGAATTCGTCGAGGCAGACGTCGGACATGACTAGGCACTCGTCGCCGACTTCCTCACGTACCGCCCGGATCGCGGTGGTCAAGATACCCTCCGGGTCCAGCGCGCCGGAGCCGCGAGCGTCTTTGTGCAGGGGGATGCCGAACAGCATGACGCCGGCGAGTCCGGCGTCGGCAGCCTCCACAGCCGCCTTGCGGAGCGTATCGAGCGTGTGCTGCACCACACCGGGCAGAGAGCTGATCGGGCGTGGCTCTCGAAGGCCTTCGGCCACGAACATGGGCAAAATCAATTGCCGTGGCTCGAGGCTGGTCTCGGCAACCATGGCTCGAATAGCCGCTGTGGTCCGCAAGCGCCTCGGTCTGTGCCTAATAGCTCACTCCTTCAGAAAGTGCTGGCATATCGCAGGTTTCCAGGCGCGGAGCCTGCAACTTGCCCGCACTATTCTGCCAAGACGCCACGGAGCTGTGGTTCAGATCCTGCGGCGCGTACCTGGCCGGCGTTGTGACGGCTTGAGGACTGGCTCGCCAGCCTCGAGGAAGGCGTCGCGGCGTTGCGCCGCGAAACTGGCCAGCGCATCCGCCAGGTCGACAACCGAAGGCTTGGCCGCGATGACGTCAACCCGCAGGCCATGCTCCTCGCAGGTGCGCGCCGTCGCCGGCCCGATGACCGCAATGATCGTTGAGGCATGCGGCTTTCCCGCGATGCCAACCAGGTTCCGCACCGTCGACGACGACGTGAACACCACGGCGTCGAACTTGCCGGTTTTGATCGCCTCACGCACTGGTGCTGGGGGCGGCGTGGCCCGTACGGTGCGGTAGGCGGTCACGTCCTCGACTTCCCAGCCGAGGTCCTTCAGGCCTTCAGCGAGAGTTTCGGTGGCGATGTCGGCACGCGGCAGGAAAACACGGTTGATGGGATCCAGGACGTCGTCGTACGGCGGGAACTCAGCAGCCATGCCGGCGGCGGACTGCTCACCTTGTGGCACCAGATCAGGTTCGATTCCCCAAGCCTGCAATGAATTGGCGGTCACCTCGCCGACAGCGGCAACCTTCAAACCGGAGAAGGCCCGAGCGTCCAGCCCATACTCTTCGAACTTCTCTCGTACGGCCCTGACCGCATTCACTGAGGTGAACGCCACCCACTCATAGCGGCCCTCGACAAGCCCTCGGATCGCCTTGTCCATCTGCAACGGACTGCGAGGAGGCTCGACTGAGATCGTGGGTACCTCTTCGCTGTGCGCGCCATAAGTGCGCAGCCGCGCCACCATCGGCGCCGCCTGGTCCTTGGTACGGGGCACCAGCACACGCCAGCCGAAGAGAGGTTTCGTCTCATACCAACTGAGCTCGTGACGTTGCTCGGCTGCGGCCCCAATGATCACGTGCACCGGGTCAGCAGCCGGCGCCTTCACCGACCGCACCGCGGACACCAGCCCATCCAAGTTGGTCGTCAAGGTGATCTGTTCGGTGCTCCCCCCGTGCAGCGTGACGACCACATGATCATCTCCCGGACGGCCGGCGGACTTCGCCGCCTCGACCAAGCCACTGATCATCGAGACCACGGTGCTCACCACGATCGTCGCCGCGGAACCCCACTGAGTCGTTCCGTTCTTGCTGAACTTGCCATCGGTCACCGAGGCGAACTGCACCCCTCCAGCATGGATCAGATCAATGCCGGCGTACTCCGGGACTGCGGTGAGGCTGGATACCCCGGGCACGACCTCGAAGTCAATGCCACCCCGGACGCACGCTGCCGCCTCGTCGGCAACACCGTTGTCCAGGAACGGATCGCCGCTGACGAGCCGCACGACGCGGGTACCGGTCGCGGCCTGCTTGAGGACGATCTTGGCGCGCGCGGAAGGACTCAACGGCTTGCGAGCTTCGGTCAGGCCAAGTGTGATGACTTCGGCGTCCTCGGCGATCGTGATCGCTGGATGGGCCAGAATCTCTCGCTGCTGATCATTGTCCAAGATCACTGAGCTGGCGTCGGCCAGAGCCGCGATGGCGCCCAGCGTCAGCAGATCGGGGTCACCAGGTCCGGTTCCGACAAAGATCACTCGACCTTTGGCGATGGGTGCGGTTGGAGTGGCTGAGGTGGAGGTCCGGGGCCTACGAGCCGAGGATGTGCTCACTGACTTCTCGCGTTCTGTTGTCCAGCCCAGCCGCTCAGGGCGGTCAGAGCATAGGTTGTTCAAACGTGTTGCTCCGCAACTGCGCCAGCACCGCACCAGCGTGGGCGACCCCGAACTGCTCCGGATCATCCGACGATCCGTGCGCCTCCAGCCGTAGGACTGAGCCTGCTTTGGTGGGTTCTGACAAGTTGCTCAGTAACGTT
>DATHIJ010000316.1:0-3718 GCA_035489975.1 Propionibacteriaceae bacterium
CACGCCGGTGCCTGGAGCATCTGGCGTCAGGTTTTCAGGGATTGGTGGACGTCTGGTCAGCTGCAGATGGCGCCGACATTCGCAGACTGGACGAGCTTGACGTACTTGGCGAGCACGCCGCGGGGCGCAGGTCGGGGCGTCGGTGTCCAGGCTTCGCGCCTGCGTTGCAATTCGGCTTCATCGAGGTTCACCTCGAGAAGGCCGTTCGCTACATCGAGGATGATCTCGTCGCCGTCCTGAAGGAGCGCGATGGGGCCACCGTCGGCGGCCTCGGGGGCGATGTGGCCGACACACAGACCGGTTGTCCCACCGGAGAAGCGGCCATCGGTGATCAGCATGACATCCTTGCCGAGACCAGCGCCCTTGATCGCGGCGGTAACCGCGAGCATCTCGCGCATTCCCGGACTGCCTTTGGGTCCTTCGTAGCGGATGACGACAACATCACCGGCCGTGATGAGTCCATCCTCGAGGGCGTCCATCGCAGCTCGTTCGCCGTCGAAGACCCGCGCCGTACCGGTCCACACCTCGGTGTCGAAGCCAGCACTCTTCACCACCGCACCTTCCGGCGCCAAAGACCCACGCAGGATGGTGATACCGCCAGTGGGGTGGATCGGGTTGTCCAGCGCGCGGACGATCTTGCCATCCACGTCGGGTGGCGCGATGTCGTCGAGGTTCTCCCCCATCGTCTTGCCCGTGACCGTCAGACAGTCTCCATGGAGCAGACCGGCGTCGAGCAGTGCCCTCATCACGACGGGCACGCCGCCGACCCGATCCACATCTGTCATGACATACCGACCGAAAGGCTTGAGGTCGCCCAGGTGGGGCACGGAGCGACCGACGCGTACGAAGTCGTCGAGGGTGAGCTCGATCTCGGCCTCGTGCGCGATCGCCAGCAGGTGCAACACAGCGTTGGTCGAGCCGCCAAAGGCCATGGTCACCGCAATGGCATTCTCAAACGCCTCCTTCGTGAGGATCTGGCGAGCCGTGATCCCCCGCCGCAGCATCTCGACGACAGCCATCCCGCTCTTGCGCGCGAAGCCGTCGCGGCGGCGATCAACGGCAGGTGGCGCCGCTGAGCCGGGCAGCGACATCCCCAGCGCCTCGGCCGCACTCGCCATGGTGTTCGCGGTGAACATGCCTCCGCAAGCGCCCTCGCCCGGGCAAACCGCCTTCTCGATCTCGGTTACCTCATCGCGACTGATCAGACCCCTGACGCAGGCACCGACGGCCTCGAAAGCGTCAACCAGGGTCACTTCCTTGTCGCCGAGGTGGCCGGGCATGATCGAGCCGGCGTACAGGAACACCGACGCGAGATCGAGCCGGGCAGCGGCCATCAGCATGCCTGGGAGCGACTTGTCGCACCCAGCAAGCAGCACCGAGCCATCCATCCGCTCCGCCAGCATGACCGCCTCGACTGAGTCCGCGATGATCTCTCGGCTCACCAAGGAGTAGTGCATGCCGTCGTGGCCCATCGAGATGCCGTCGGAGACTGAGATAGTGCCGAACTCCAGCGGATATCCGCCTGCGGCGTGCACTCCCTCTTTGGCGGCCTTGGCCAGCCGGTCAAGCGACAGATTGCACGGCGTGATCTCGTTCCAGCTCGAGGCGACGCCGATCTGCGGCTTTGCCCAGTCTTCGTCACCCATCCCGACTGCGCGCAGCATGCCGCGTGACCCGGTGGCCTCCAAGCCATCGGTCACTACACGTGACCGGGGCTTGATGTCGACACCGTTCGCGGCCGTGGACTCGATTCCTTCTCCTGTGTTGCTCTCCGCAGTCATGGCGTCAATTTACCGTCGTGGGAATGGGCTGAACGCGCGTACTGACGACCAGCTGCCAGGCCAGTCCAACCAGCAAGATCACACCGAGCATTGGGCCGAGATTGGCCACCAGTTGCTGGAGGAAATCGAATTGCCGCTCTCGGCCGCCCGCGTATGGAAGCACCGCGAGCGGCAGGCAGACGCACACCCAGATCACCCAAAGCCCTCCGACGTAGCGCGCCCAGCGCGGCACGCCAGGAGACAGCACGGCCATTCCCATAGGAAGGATCCACACATAGTGATGCGTCCAAGACAGCGGCGAGGCCAGACAGGTGGTGAGGCCCACGATTGCCACTGCGAAGACCTTTTCATTGTTGCGCCACCAAGACGTGGCAACTAGGCAGCCCAGCACCGCCAGGACTGCGGCCACGGCGAGTCCCAGCAGGGTGGTGGTACGCGAGGAGTCACCAAGACGGAAGAACACACCGAGCAATGACTGGTTGCCGGTGTACAGAGGTGAGGCCGTACGAGTGTCGCCACCGGACAGTCCGCCGAAGAACACCACCGTCTCCCGGAAGAGCAAGATCGCGCCAATCCCGGTGAAGATGGCGAAGCTGATGATCGAGGTAAGCGCCGCCCGCCGCTTACCGATCAAGAACATGAAGATCACGAAGAGGGCCGGGGTCAGCTTGATCGCTGCGGCCAGCCCTATCAAGCTGCCCTGAGGGATGCGCCTGCGTTGCTCCGGCCGATCCGGGAGCAGGTCTGCAACGACCAGCGCCATCAGGATGGTGTTCACCTGGCCATACCCAAGTGTGGTGCGAATGGGCTCGACCGCGAGCACCACCGCGATGCCGAGTAGCCCGAGCTTCCAGCCCCGCGGCGCGCCGCAGCGCTTCAGCACCGATTGCTGGGCCCAGACCAGACCGCCGGTCCAGACCACCTGCCAGAACACGTAGGGGCCCAAGGCAAGCGGCGTCATCAAGATCGCAGCGAACAGCGGATAAATGAAGTAGAGATTCCAGATGGGCGTCGTTGTCGTAAAGATGTCCCTGCCGGCCAACATGTCCTTGACCGCGTACACGTAGACCTGCAGGTCGATCGTCGAGGGCTGCCAGGGGACCAGCTTCCCGTACTGGATGATGTAGGGCAAGATCAACAACGCGACCGTCATCGGCGGCAGAAACTCCACTGCCGCTCGAGTCAGCCGCCGGCCGACCGGTAGTGATGCAGCTTGAGCCGAACGGGTCGGCAGGGTCACGCGCCCGCCTGGATCTGGCGATACACCGACTCCAGCTCACCGTCGGGTGGGCCATCTGGGTTGATCAGCAGGCGCAGGCCGGGCTCGTCGGCGTACCGCGGCACTACGTGCATGTGCGTATGGAAGACTTCCTGCCCGGCCGCGTCGCCCGCCGACAACAGCAGGTTGATCCCGTCGGCGGCCAGCCGCTGCTTCAGCAGCTTGGCGACAGCGTCCACAGCCGGAGCGATCTCGGACAAAGATCCGGTCCCAGTAGTGACGTCGGAGACATGGCGTCTCGGCACCACCAATGAGTGCCCGCGATGCCACGCGGCGATGTCAAGAAAGGCCACGGCCCGATCATCCTCATAGATCCGACGGGCGGGCAGCTCCCCAGAAACGATCTTGCAGAAGATGCAATTGGGATCGCTGTGTTGAGGCTCCGGCATCTCGAAGGGGGTCATGTAATCCTGTTCTCCAGTTCCTTGCCAGCGGCAAAACGACCCAGCTGGGCCGCGATCAGTCGGTCGGCGCGGGGGAAGAAAGCGGTGCTTGGCCCGCCTACGTGCGGCGAGATCAACACTCCGGGGGTACGCCACAACGGGTGCTCGGGTGGCAGCGGCTCGGGATCGGTGACGTCGAGCGCCGCGCGGATCCTGCCGGTCGAGGTCTCGGCCAGCAGCGCATCGGTGTCAACGAGCTTGCCCCGGGCGACATT
>DATHIJ010000317.1:0-4594 GCA_035489975.1 Propionibacteriaceae bacterium
GCGAGTCTCCGCGCGTCTTCGAGGACGGCTGCCAGCGACGCAACTTCATCCATGTCTCCGATGTGGCAGCGGCGGTGCTTGCGGCGCTGCAGGCCGACCTCCCGGTAGGACTGACGCCGCTGAACATCGGGACGCCGTGGGTGATGACCGTCGGCGAGATGGCAGCGGAGCTAAGCCGTAGCTTGGGCGGCCCGGCGCCAGTGGTGACCGGCGAGTACCGCCTGGGCGACGTACGGCACATCACCGCCGACTGTTCGGCTGCCGAGCGACTGCTCGGCTGGCGCGCCCGGATCGACCTCGCTACCGGCCTCGCCGACTTGTCAGAATCTGAGGGGGCTATAGGCCCCTCAGATTCTGACAAGTCGGTGTAAGGGAGTCAGGGGATCAGGACGAGCTTTCCCCGGCCGTGGCCGGCCTGGATGATCTGGTACGCCTCCGCGGCTCGGTCGAACGGGAAGGTCTGGAACTTGATCACAAGCCTGCTCTGTTCCAGCAGCTCGGCAGCCTCAGCCAGGGCCTTCATGGGCTGACTTTCCGCCGAACCGCCGGTGACCCGGGCCCCGGCCGCGTCGGCGGCGAAGTTGGCGATGGAGACAACCTGAGACGGCTCGGGGGCAAGGCTGATCAGGTCCTCAATCGGAGTTTTGCCCACCGCGTCGAGCACAGCATCGATCCTTGCCACATCCAGTGCCCGCACCCGGTCCACCATGCCTTCGCCGTAGACCACCGGGATGGCGCCAATCTCACGGAGATAGTCCTGGTTGGCCTCACTCGCGGATGCGATCACTGTCGCACCTCGAGCCTTCGCGACGTGCGTTGTGGTCGAGCCGACACCGCCTGACCCACCGTCGATGAAAAGCGTGGTGCCCTCGGTGACGCCCAACAGCCGCAGCACCCGCTCGGCGGTTTCGGCGACCACACCGGACGCTGCCGCCATGGCCCAATCCACTGACGCCGGTTTCCGCGCCCATGCGTTGAGAACTGCATATTCGGCCTGGGTATGGTCGCCGAGACCAAAAACGTCATCACCGGCCGCCACGCCCATCACGCCTTCACCGACCTCGTCGACAACGCCGGCGGCGTCATAACCCGGATAACCCGTGCGCTCGAGCGGCTTGCCCTTCGCGTACCTGCCCGACATGAACTTCCAGTCAGCCCCATTGACGCTCGCCGCACGTACCACGATGCGAATCTGCCCCGGTCCCGCATGCGGCTCGGGCGCCTCACCAACGCCGAGGACCTCGGGACCGCCGTACTCGGTGAACTGAAGCGCAAACACGATTAGGGTCCTTTCTTCTGGCTCTGCTCGCGCAGAGATCGTTGCACAGCTACTTCTTCTCGACCTTCCCGGTATCGGCGGTGGAGAGTGCAGCCACGAATGCCTCGGGGGGCACCTCGACCCGGCCGACCATCTTCATCCGCTTCTTGCCCTCCTTCTGCCGTTCGAGCAGCTTGCGCTTCCGGGTGATGTCGCCCCCGTAACACTTGGCCAGTACATCCTTGCGGACGGCCCGTACGGTCTCCCGCGCGATCACTCGGGTCCCGATGGCCGCCTGGATGGGAACCTCGAATTGCTGCCTGGGAATCAGCTCCTTCAACTTGGCGGTCATCATCACCCCGTACGAGTAGGCCTTGTCCTTGTGCACGATCGCAGAGAATGCGTCGACCGGCTCACCGTGCAGCAAGATGTCGACCTTCACCAGGTCTGCTGCGAGTTCGCCAGACGGCTCGTAGTCGAGGCTTGCATAACCCCTGGTACGCGACTTCAGGGCATCGAAGAAATCAAAGACGATTTCGGCCAGGGGCAGCGTGTAGCGGATCTCGACCCGATCCTCCGACAGATAATCCATGCCGTGCTGTACGCCGCGACGGCTCTGACACAACTCCAAAACGGTGCCGATGTAGGTTGCCGGAGCCAGGATGGTCGCCTTGACGACCGGCTCATACACCTCCGCGATCTTGCCGCTAGCTGGATACTCCGAAGGATTCGTGACCTCGAGTTCGGTGCCATCTTCCATGATCACGCGATACACCACACTGGGCGCTGTTGAGATCAGGTCAAGATCAAATTCGCGCTCCAGGCGCTCGCGCACAATCTCCATGTGCAGCAGGCCCAGGAAGCCGATCCGGAATCCAAAGCCGAGCGCACCGGAGGTTTCCGGCTCGAAGGTCAGGGCCGCATCGTTGAGCTGCAGCTTGTCCAAAGCCTCGCGAAATTCCGGATAGTCAGCACCGTCGATCGGATAAAGGCCAGCGAACACCATCGGCTTGGGAGGCCGGTACCCACCGAGATCCTGCGAGGCCGGCCGGCTCAGCGAGGTGACCGTATCGCCGACGCGAGACTGCCGTACCTCCTTCACGCCGGTGATCAGATAGCCGACCTCACCAACACTCAAGGAAGCCGCCTTCGTCGGCTCGGGAGAGATGACGCCCACTTCCAAGGTTTCGTGTGCCGCCTTCGTCGACATCATCAACACCCGCTCACGATGCGACAGCTCGCCGTCGACTACGCGTATGTAGGTGACGACGCCTCTATATGTGTCGTAGATCGAGTCGAAGATCAGCGCTCTAGCCGGCGCTGTGGGATCACCGATCGGCGCCGGTATCTGAGCCACGATCTCATCGAGCAGATGCGCCACGCCCTCACCAGTCTTCGCCGACACGCGAAGCACCTCACCCGGATCGCAGCCGACGACTTTGGCCAGCTCGGCGGCGTACTTGTCCGGCTGGGCACTGGGCAAGTCGATCTTGTTCAAGACCGGAATAACATGCAGGTCGGCCTCCAGAGCCAGGTACAGATTGGCCAGAGTCTGTGCCTCAATACCCTGAGCCGCATCGACGAGGAGCACAGCACCCTCGGAGGCGGCCAGGGAGCGGGAGACCTCGTAGGTGAAGTCCACATGGCCCGGTGTGTCGATCATGTTCAAGACGTAGCTCTGGGTGCCACCCGGATCGCCCTCCCGGTTGCGAACCTGCCACGGCATCCGAACAGCCTGGGATTTGATCGTGATACCGCGTTCCCGCTCGATGTCCATCCGATCCAGATATTGAGCCCGCATCGAGCGCTCGTCGACGACACCGGTCAGCTGCAGCATTCGGTCGGCCAACGTCGACTTGCCATGGTCGATGTGCGCGATGATGCAAAAGTTGCGGATGATCGAGGGGTCAGTGCGGCCCGGCGATGGCGTGAACACGGGACTCACAACAAACATCCTCACGTGCTATGACGAATTTGGCCCGCTGACGGCGCCGCTGGTAGCGTTATCGGTTGCGCCTGCAGAGCGCGCCCCAACCCCACATCACGGAAGAGTTCCAGAGGCCTGTCGTGGCGAACATCAAGTCCCAGCTCAAACGAATCAAGACCAACGAGAAGTCCCGTCAGCGTAACAAGGCGACGAAGTCTGGGCTGAAGACCTCAATTCGTCGGTTCCGTGAGGCTGCCGAGGCGGGCGACACCACCAGGGCGACCGAGATGGCGCATGCCGCCACCCGTGCCCTAGATAAGGCTGCGTCCAAGGGCGTCATCCACAAGAATCAGGCCGCCAACCGCAAGTCCGCGATTGCGGCCCAAGCAGCTCGTCTGGAGCCCTCGACTAAGAAGAAGCGCACTAGCTCCGGCGCAGCCGCGAAACACTGAGCACGGCTCGTTCCAAGGCGTAGGCGGAATCGTCAGCAGCACCCTTGATGTCGGCGTCGGCTGCCGCGATCACCTTGAGCGCCGTAGCGAGGCCACCTTGATCCCAACCGCGCGCTTGAGAGCGCATTGACTTCAGCTTCCACGGTGGCACCCCGACTTCTCGAGCCAGGTCTGTTTCTCGCTGCCCAGTACCCGCCGTGATCAGTTTGCCAAGGCCGCGAACACCGGACGCCAGGGCGCTCGTGATCAGCACCGGGGCCACACCTGTCGCAAGCGCCCAGCGGAGCTGCTCCATCGCAACACCGGTACGTCCCGCCAATGCGGCGTCTGCGACGGCAAAGCTGGTCACTTCGGACCGACCACCGAAATAGCGCCGGACCTGATCCACCGTGATCGGACCACCCTCGCTATCTGAGAGCAACTGTGCGACCGCCGCCGCCAAAGCTCGCAGGTCATGACCCACGGCGTCGACCAGCGCAGACGCGGCAGCTGCATCAATCGAGCTACCGGCTCGCTTGGCTTCGCCTGAGACGAACTGCGGCAGCTCCCACGTCTTCACAGCTGCACATTCGATGACCTCGACATCAGCGGACTTCAGCCTCTCAACGAGCCCCTTGCCCTTCTGCCCGCCACGGTGCACGGCAATGACGGCAAGATCCGGCAGCTGCTCGGCGGCAAGGCTGAGCAGATCCACCCCAATTTCCGGAGCCAGATCCTCCAGCTCGGTGATCACAGCAGCTCGTCGGCTCGAGAACAGCGATGGACCAGTGATCTCGGCAAGCTTGCCCGGATCCAGCCGAGCTGCTTCGATCTCGGAGACCTCAACGTCAGGCCACTCTGATCGCATCTGATGACACAGGGCCTCAACCGCGCGGTCAGCAAAAAGTGCCTCTGGCCCGCTGATAAGGACCAGCCGACCGAACGGAGACTTCGACGCCGCCACGTGGCACAGCATGC
>DATHIJ010000318.1:0-2688 GCA_035489975.1 Propionibacteriaceae bacterium
CGACATCGGGGCGGCGCGGAACATCGGCAGATCCTCCGGCAGCTGCATGGTGGACCAGTCCACCTCACTTGGTGCATCGACCAGCGTCGCCAAGGATCCTCGCTTGTCTTCCGGCATCCCAAAGAACAGCTCGTCAGGGAATCCCAGCGGTGCTGCGATCCTTTCCCGGAGCACCTCAGCAAGCGGACGACCGGTGCTCCGGCGTACGATCTCGCCTGCCAAATACCCGAACGTGTAAGCGTGATAGCCGATTTTGGTGCCCGGCTCCCACCAGAGTTCCGCGATCTCAAGCGCGCGAATCATCGTGTCCCAGGTGGAGATGTCTGACGTTGTGGACTCAAGGGGGATGCCGGGCAGGCCAGCGGTATGGGTCAAGACGTGGCGTACTGTGACGTTTTCCTTGCCGTGGGCACCAAACTCCGGCCACAACTCCACCACCGGCGTGTCGTAGCGAAAGGCGCCACGGTCGACCTCTTGGTGCACCAGCGTCGACATCGCTCCCTTGCCCACTGAAAAGTTGTAGAAGACGGTGCCCGCTGTGACCGGCGACCCATCCGGAGCGGCTACGCCCGCCACCGTATCGACCACCTTGACACCATCGCGATATGCCACCACCTGAACGCCCAGCTCTGCTCCACTCGCAACGAGCTCATCCAGCGTCTCCTGAACCTGCTCCTGGATAGTCATGGAATTCCTCCCTCAATCGGTGCTGACCTTATAGACCGCGGCAGGTATAGGAACTCATCGATCACCACCCCTCCATCAGCAGCAGGAGGCCGGGCACACAAAACTGCCGATGAGTACGAGGCATGGCCGCGACACGGCTGTCTTGTCTCTATCGTCGCCGTACCACCGAAATCAGCGCTCACTGATTCGCGGCGCGACCCCGCCCTCGCACACCACCCAGACTCTCGCTACGAGGAGCATGCGCGCGCTAACCGGAGGGAAACTGCGCTCCATGCTCGGGGAAAGGCATACACGTGACCGGTTCATCCCGCCGGGCCTTGTCGAATCACACCGCGCACCGCGTCCAGCGAGATTCCGGGTTCCAATTCGGTCATCCACCAAGTGGCGCCCGCTTCCGCGTAAGGGGCAACGTCGCTGCCGGGACGAAGCTCGACGGCGATGTCATAAGGCGCCGTGTTATTGCCGCGCAGCTCGCGGACGGTCGCCACGGCTTGCGCGAACTCATCCACACCTTCGAGGTTGACCGGGAAGAACCCGTCGTAGCGCGCTGCCCTGCGTAGCGGCTTGAGGTTCCCCGGGAACGCCGCAGCCCACACTGGTATTCGCGGCCGTTGCACAGGCCGAGGGAGGAACTGCACATCATCGATGAGGTAATGCTTGCCGCGATGGTTGACCGGCTCGCCGGACCAGGCCGCCACAAGGATCGCGAGTGCCTCGTCGAGCATCTGGCCCCGCGCTCGATCATCGACCTGCTCCCCGGTCTTGGAGAACTCCCCGGCGAACTGGTCGCCGCCCAGACCCACGCCGAGGATGAGGCGGCCACCGCTGAGCCGGTCCAGCGTCGCGGTTTCCCTTGCCACCTTGGCCGGGCGCCGGCGCGCAAGCGGGGTGACCATGGGGCCCAGCATCACCTCTTCGGTCGCGGCCGCGATCGCCGCCAAGGTGATCCACGGATCGGCCACTTCCTTTATCGGCTCACGCCAGCGGAGCTGATCCCACACAAACACCCCGTGCCAGCCCCACTCCTCCGCATCGGCGGCTAGCCGCGCCACAACCCGCGGGTCGGCAAGCTCCTCGAACAGCGGCAGCCACAGACCAGCGCGCATGTCGCTATGAAATCAAGCCATGAAGTCGACCGGCAAGTTCCTTCGGCCGGCTCAAGGCGGCGCAGTGACCGCCATCGATTTCGTGGGAGGCGATTCGCAGCCGTTCTGTGATGACCCGGCGCAACCCAGTCGACGATGCCACTTGGCCAGTCCGCTCCAATACAACCCGCAGGCAGGTTAGAGGGTTCGAGTCCCCTCGCCAGCTCTCTGACCAGGGCAAATGAGCCTCACCTCCGACGGTCGCCAAGGAACGAGATACACATAGCGGCACAACGCATATCGGCTTTTCTCCCAAAAGCGGCGCTCAGCCCTCAGCTCGCCGCTTTCTTCACGAGCGAGCCGATCGCCGCCTCTTCGGCGGCATTGAGCTCCTTCAGCGCGTAGGCCGTCGGCCACATGACGCCATCGTCGAGGTTGGCGTCGTCGTTGAAGCCGAATGTCGCGTACCTCGTGTTGAACTTCTGCGCCGGTTGGAAGAAACAGATCACCTTGCCGTCCTTGGCGTACGCGGGCATCCCGTACCAAAGTTTCGGCGAGAGGGCCGGCGCACTGGCTGTGATGACTGCATGGAGCCGCTCGGCCATGGTGCGATCGGATTCCGACATCTCGGCGATCTTCGCGATAACGGCCTCTTCGGCTTCCGCCTTGTTGGCTTCCGCCTTCAGCTCTTGGGCGCGCTCCTTCATCGCGGCTCGTTCCTCGGCCGTGAATCTCTTGGTCGACTTGCGGTCCGTGGTGGTGCTCTTTGCGGACTTCTGGGTGTCCTTCATTGGAGGCTTCCTCTCGGCGAGATCTATTTGACGACACTCATGCTAGGCAGCCGTCGCCGCGGCGGCTTCTCCAAAACTGCTCGCGGCGGGCAGCGGATCGTCGAGTCGTTACATGGTGCCTAGCA
>DATHIJ010000319.1:0-2544 GCA_035489975.1 Propionibacteriaceae bacterium
CGTGTCCGCTTCGTCGGCGCGCTCGACGCCCAGGCGACCGTGGCGAAGTACGGTGAGGTCCCGCTACCACCGTACATTCGCCGCCCACCGACCGCCGCCGACCGCGAGCGCTACCAGACGGTGTATGCCGCTCACGATGGCAGCGTCGCGGCGCCGACCGCCGGCCTGCACTTCACCCCCGAGGTGCTCGAGCAGGTGCGTGCAAAGGAGGTCGCGGTCACCTCGCTCGATCTCCACGTCGGACCCGGGACGTTCAAGCCGGTCGAAGTGGACGATCTCGCCGCCCACCCGATGCACCCGGAGGCTTACGAGATTCCCGAGACAACCGCGGCGATCGTCAACGGAAAAAAAGGCGTGGGATGTGGGGTGTGGGGTGTGGGAACAACCGTGGTTCGAGCGCTCGAGTCTGCGTCCGATGAACGCGGGCGGGTGCGGGCAGGCACGGGTGAGACGAGCCTCTTCATTCATCCACCATACGAATTCAAGGTGGTGGACCGGTTGCTCACCAACTTCCATCTTCCCCGCTCTACGCTGTTGATGCTCGTGTGCGCCTTCGGCGGCTACGAAGCCGTCATGGCGGCGTATCAAGAGGCCGTCAAAGAGCGGTACCGGTTTTACAGTTATGGGGATGCGATGGCCGTCTTTTAGCGACTCTTCTGGGTCCCGGCCGCGACGATCTAGACAGGGCCACGGGTCCTTCGCGCCCCGCCAGGCACGACGGGCAAGTGCGCTTACGTGGTGGGGAGGGTAATGCTACTTTAGCCGCGCAACCAACGGGGGGATCAGGAACCAATGTCGAGCCAGGAACCGCCGAAGGTCGACCGGGTTACCTTTGCATACATCCGTGGTCCGCAATGCCGCACCGTCTTCGCGGAGGGTGCATTTGGAGGGCCCAGCCCGTCGGGAGGGTTGCTTGAAGCTAACTTCTATACGGTGCATCGCCCGCTTCCCGATCGAGTGGTTCACAACGTCAACCCCCAAGACGGAGTGCTCGGAAGCGAAGTCAAAGAGGAGCGCGTGATTCGCTCTGGCTTTGTGCGAGAGGTAGAGGTAACGCTCTTGCTGACCACGGCATCGGCCAAGAGCCTGCACAAGTGGCTCGGCGAGAGGATCGTTGAGCTGGAAAGTGTGAAGGGGAAAAAGGAGAAGGGATGACCTCGATTCCGCTGGAAAGCGTAGACTGGACCAGTGATGGCTTCGGCCGGATTCAACTCGGCGGTCGTGATGAGACGATCCACAGTTCACCTGTTCCTACCGATTGGCTTCTGGAGCTCGCGCCGGAAGCACAGTCTTGGATCACGCGGTTTACTGCAGAGCTCCAGCGACTCGCCGATCTTCCAAAGGATTGGAACTCGTATGGGGCGGAGGCCCCCCATCAGGACGCGCTCCGCTCTTGTACAGCTGTGCTTGAGGACCTATGGAACCTCGGCACTCGGCCGACGCGCATTGGCCCACTCGCAGACGGTGGCGTGTTCCTTAGCGTTGTGGCACCTCGTGGACGTTTCGATGCTGATTGTTACAACTCCGGCGAGACTGTGATAAGGGTTCGGCGTGCAGACGAACAAGCGCAGACGGGGGAAACGTATGCCGATGTTGGACTCGGTCTGGGCGAAATTGCAAGGGCTTTACGAGAGATTGGAGCGGCCAGCACGGATGCTTCAGCAGGGGAGGATCCCAGATCTTCAGTTTGACCCCGACGAGTTGCTTTATCGTCGGTTTAGAGACTTGACGTACACCGAGGATCACCCGCCCGTCGCGGACATTCCGGCCCTGCTCCGTACTTCTCTGAGCTTCAACCCATTCCCATCGGCGAATAGAAGCCGCTACAGTTCCAAGCATGATGTGCTCATCGCCGGGTCCCAGTGCGACTGGGGCGTGTATGCTTTTCCGGTGAGTGCGGTCCCGCCCCAGTGTGTTGGAGGCGACAAGAAGACATACCAATTCACTATGACGCATACCCCTGAGGCTACGAACTACGCGCACTCGGAGATCCAGACGATTCTCCAGGGGACTTTGTTGGGCAATCAACCGCCCCGCTCGGTGAGGGACTTTGTGAGAGCGCACCTTGAGCCCGGCGTGACGATCGTGAGAAGGCCTAGCCTTGGAGAGTGGTTCGCTTGGGTGAAACGCCGCATTGGGCTTTGACCCGACCGCGTTCCCTTGTGATCATTTGGGACCCCACCGCTCGACGGCTTGATCCGCCCAATTCATAACGTGGAGAACACCGGAGCGCACTGCCTCTCCGGCGTCCTCCAGCATCTTCTTGTTGAGGTGTTTCCGAAACTCGCGGAAGCGAGCCTTTACCTCCGTATCGTCCTTCATCAGGTCAATGAGGCAGTTGCTGCAAATGTCGTTGGGAAACGGCCAGGTAGAGCCACACTTCCGCTCAATGCGATCTCGCTCCTCGGGAGAGGGTGAACGCATGGCCTCGCGCTCGTGACAGCGGGTGCACAGCATGACTACCATTATGCCCGTGACGACACCCCGGTTTCAACCAGCCTGATGTTCGAGTTTCAGGTCGCCGCCACCTCGGGTGCCGCGCGC
>DATHIJ010000320.1:0-2247 GCA_035489975.1 Propionibacteriaceae bacterium
CCTCCACCGAAACCTGCGACGTCCGGATCGGCGACAACGCATTCGTGGGTGACCTGCACACGTACACCATCCGTGCCCAAGTGGAGGAGATCGAGGTTGACGTCACGCTGACCGGGCTGGTGCCCGCCTGGCGCCCGGAGACCGGGTACTGGCTCTTCGGTGAGGAGGCCGAGCACTTCTTCGCATGGCTGCCGTCGGTGCCGCAGGGCAGGGTCGAGGCGACGTACCGGGTCGACGGCACCAGCCGTACCGTCGCGGGCGTCGGCTACCACGACCACAACTGGGGCAACGCCCCGATGCTCGACCTCATGCATCACTGGTACTGGGCGCGCGGCGCGGCCGGCCCCTATTCGGTGATCGCCTCGTACATCACCGCGGAGAAGCGCTACGGGTACGACTCGCTGCCGGTGTTCATGCTGGCCCGCGACGGGGAGCTGATCGCGGACGACGGCGACAAGGTCACGTTCGAGGAGCTGGGCCGGTACATCGACACGGCGACCGGCAAGCCGGTGGGCAACGTGACCCGTTACACGTACACCGATGGTGAAGAGCGGTACGTCATCACCTTCACCCGGCTCTCCGACCTCACTACGGACAAGTTCATCGACGACCTCAGCGGATTGAAGAAGTTGGTCGCCAGGCTGGCCCGGTTCGACGGCGCCTACCTGCGGTTCGCCGGAGAGCTGCGCATCGAGCGCTATGAGGGCGAGCAGTTGGTGGAGAGTCACAGGGACGACGCGCTGTGGGAGCTGATGTATTTCGGGAAGCCTCGCCCCTGAGTCGGCAGGCTGCTTGACATGGGAGACGCGACGGGATGCTATTCGAACTCCTGGCCAAACCTTGTCGGCCGCTCTACGACCTCATCAACGAGATCGGTCTCAAGGCGTGAGGGCGGTCGTCGTTCTCCATCACAATTGCAGAGCATCATGCGATTTCCACTCCGGAGGTCCACCCCGAATTCCCACCACTTCTCGGGACGTTAACATTCGTTCACGCCATCCTTCGACCTTGATGTCACGGTATCGCTGTCGCAGATCGCCCCTGGCCCGGAGCGAACGTGAAGGTGAGGGCACGTCCATCACGCGTCCCCAAAGTCCCCCCTGTGACTCGGTGAGAAGATCTCCCATGGCCGCGTCGCCGACGTCGATACCCTGATCGTTTGGAAGCTCCGCAAAGCGGACCCACGGTGGCTTCTCGCTTGCCCGCAGGTCATTTAGGGAGCGAGGCCAGTCCTTCGCGAGGTCCCATGGCCTGCTCCTACCTTCTCGCCTTTCGCGATGGTGCGCGATCGGCTGGGGAGTTCCGAGCAACCTGGCCAGATCATGCCCAAGAGGTCATCGTAGGCTTTCGGAGGTGGTGCCGCCTCAGTAGGGTCCGCTTCCCAATCCTGCGGTCTAGTCAATGGGCACGTAGCATCGTGCTTCCGATTCGGGGAGCTGCTCGCGAGCTAGCTCGGCCGAGCCTCTTTACCCCGGGTCAATTCCCGATCGAGCTCGATCGCACGCTGCTCCAGGCCGTGGCCGGCGCTGAAGAGCGCCATCCAGTCGTCGCTGCTGATCTCGCGAATCTGCTCGTCGGTCTGGCTCTCCATCCAAGACACGAACATCTTGAGGGAGTGGGTCGCATTCGATAGCTGCTCCAGCGCATCTGGCAAGTCCATATTTGCCTCCCCTCGGATACAGCGAGGCCTCCAGCGTAACCCCCCGGGGCGTGTCGTAGGGGCTTAGCATGGGGGGAAGCGTTAAAACGGCCTCAAATGTCTCGGGCACTCGGTGTACGGATGTAGAACGTTGTCCGCGCATCGGGATGACGGGAAGCGCAGGCACGAACGGCGCAGGCACGAACGGCGCCGGCAAGACGACACTGATTGGCGGCATTGCCGGCCTCGTTCGGGCGCCCGCCGGCAAACTCCTCGTCTTTGGCCACGACGCCGTCAGCGACTCCGGGCACCCGACTCATGTGCTCGAAGCCTTCGGTCTCTCGTTGAGCGCACGGTCGAAGGCCTCGAGACCCGCTTGACGAGTATCCGAGCGGCATTCCCGTCGTTCACGTCGCCACCTGGTAGCAGATGCTCAGAACCCAAGCTGCCAGCAGCATCCTCGTGATCGGCAGGATCCACGCTGCCGGCGAGCGCGGGGCCCGACCTCTGCCTCCCGGCACCCGGCTGGAGCACCAAAGACAGAAGCGTACACACGCTGGTCTTCGCAACGGACCGGCCCGCGCGCATACAGGATTACGGCGGGAGCG
>DATHIJ010000321.1:0-5388 GCA_035489975.1 Propionibacteriaceae bacterium
ATGTCCTGCTCTCTTGTCGACTCGAGTCATCTGAGCATTGCTCCATGAATCCCGGTCCGGCAAGTGGTTAAGGACGCGAGTGCAAGCCGCGACGTTGTGTGGGATCTGCGTTGGAGCGAATCGATGGCGATCAGATCAGCGAAGCGAGAAGGGCGATTAAGGGTGGCAAACTCGCGCCGATGTCTCCCCTGACGCTGTCTCCCTTGCGAGGGTAGAAGCCGAGGGCGTCGGCCACACCCATGATGATTCCGCCGAGAAACATGAAGACGCAGCCAGCCAGAACCAGGGTTTCGCCAACTACCCCATTGCCCGTCCTCAGGATGATCAGGCCGAGGATGGTGCCGAGGCCGGCCACGACGTTGTGAGAGCCGATCGCGAAGGCCCACAGCCTGAAGTCGGCGACGGGCTCCGTGCGGACCCGTAGGAACCTCCGCACCCACGGCCGTTCGAACAGGAACATCTCCAGCACGGCGACCGCGATATGGATAAGAGCGGCAATCAATGCCGCCCATTGGGTGATAGCGCTCATCCGGTCACAGCGGCGGGCTGGAAGCCGGCAAGGGTTACCTCATGGCGAGCCAGGACCTGCTGGATCTGTTCCGCGACCTCCTCGATCGGACGGCCGTGGGGCACCGTGGCGTCAAGGTCGGCGAAAAATCTGCCCCAGGCCCCCGTCAGACCTACCGCAAGGTACTTCACTGTCGGGCTGAGCACCGTTTCGGTGTGCAAGGCCCCCGGTGGGATCGTGATCGCCGAGCCGGGCCCAAGGTCGAAGGCCTCGTCCTCGACCCTGACAATCATGCGGCCATTGAGGACGTAGTAGGCCTTGCCCCAAGCAGTCCGGTGCAGTGGGGTAGTCGGCCCCCGCGGAGCATCGACTTCGAAGAGCTCATATTGGCCGTCGGTGTGCCCCGCATCAATCTTCACGGTGACAACCGCGTCTGGCAGGATGAGCTCGCCACCTTCGCCGGCGGCGGTGTGCTGAACCATATGTGTCATACCGGCGACGCTAGGCACGCCACCCGATCGAGTCGATCCCAGAATTCTGGGAATGCTCGGCCGCCGAAACAATGAAACACTCTTCGTGTGTGGGAAGAGCGGGCCTACCGCGCCCGCCGAGACATCGCTGCACTGGCCGCCTCTGGACTCGGCGTCAGCGAGCTGCACGCCGCCGCAATCCCCTTGATCGAGGACACGGTCGGTACCGACCTCAGCTGCTGGGCAACCATCGATCCCGAAATGCTTGCGATCAGCATGATGACGAGCGGTGAAACCCAGATCCCCAGCGAGTACGAGCCGTTTCTCGCCGAATCCGAGTACTCAGCCGACGAGCCGCATAGGTTCACCACCCTCGCGGTTCGCAAGGAACCGATGGCTAAGTTGTCCGATTTGCCGGATCGTGACCGCAATCGGTGCCTCAGGTTCAACAATGTTTGGCGGCCGCTGGGGCTCGATCAAGAGCTTCGCGTGCTGTTCCTGGGTGACGGTATGTGCTGGGGTGGTGCCGGCATGGTACGGACGGGCCACGACTTCACCGACCGCGAGACAGACTTTCTCGGTGCCGTGGCACCGGCCATTGCTACCGCTACCAGGCTGGCGGTGCGCTCCGAGGCGCACCGCCTGATGCCGAGTGGCCAGCCCGCGATCGTGGTCGTGGGTCCGCGCGGTGAACTTCGCGCGATAACCGCTGCCGCACAAGAGTGGCAAGAGCGGTTTGATCAGATCGCCCCAGGTCGCTTCATGGTGATGATGCAGCTCATGGCCGGTGGTGCTCGTACCGCAACATCAGGCGGCTTTCGCGCCCGATTGCGGGACGCGCGCGGACAGTGGGCAGTTCTCAAGGCCAGCCCGCTGATCGGTGGGGACGAGGAACAGATCGCGGTCACCGTTGAGCCGGCAAGCGGCGATCAGCTGTTGGGCCTGCTGCTCGCGGCGTACGGGCTAACAGCGCGCGAGCGCGACCTATGTCGTGAAGTGATCAACGGGGGGTCGACCTCGGAGATCGCGGCTCGCCTCTTCATCTCCAGCAACACTGTGCAAGATCATCTCAAGTCGATCTTCGGCAAGGTCGGCGTACGCAGTCGGGGTGAACTCGTCGCTCGGCTGCGGCCAAGCGATCCTGGGCCAGGGAAGCCGTGATGGGTTCGTGGAACTCGATCACGTGTTGATTCCGGTTGCAGATCTGTCGAGTGAGGTGTCCAAGTTCGAGGCCCGATACGGACTCGGGTCCGTCGATGGCGGCCGCCATGCGGGATGGGGTACGGCAAACCGGATCGTCCCGCTGGGCCAGACCTACCTCGAATTGGTCGCGGTCGTCGACTCGAAGGAAGCCGCGGACAGTGCTTTCGGACGTTGGGTTGCAGCAGCCCGTCCAGGCTCGCCGCTGGGGTGGGCCGTTCGGACCGACGACATGGACGCCGTCGCCGGGCGGCTCGGTCTGAGCGTTGGCTCGGGGTCGCGATTGACCGCGACTGGCGAGCTGCTGCGCTGGCGAATCGCAGGCGTGGAACAGTCGATGGTCGAACCCTCACTGCCATTCTTCATCGAGTGGGCTCCCGAAACCGATCTGCCCGGCACGACTGGGGTCGAGCACACGTCGGTCGTCAAGGGCATCAGAGAGCTGATCGTGGAAGGTGACCAGGATCGTTTCCACTCCTGGCTGGGTGTGCATCAGCTGCCGGTGACCGTGCGGCCTGGCAGCCCCCGCATAGTCGCGATCGTGCTGTCGACGCAGTCAGGCGACGTCCTCATGCGGGCAGATTGAGCACTTACCGAACGGCGCCTGCGAGTTCTCATCCGCGACGAAACGAGCGATTCAGCCGTTGACGTGACGGGCCAGTAGCGTGAGATCGGCCGGACTGAGACGGTCGTTTGCAGACTTGGCGTGGTGCCAGAAGGGGTAGGGCAGGGGCTGAGCGCTGACCTTGTCCAACCGATCCATCTCCTCGGCCGACAGCTTCAGGTCGGCGGCGGCTAGGTTGTCCGCTAGCTGATCTTCGGTTCGGGCGCCGACGATCACCGTGGTCACCGCGGGCTTGGCCAAGGTGTACGCCAGCGCAATCTGGGCCGCCGAGACTCCGTGATCGGCACCGATGGCCAGCAGCTCCTCGACTGTGTCGTACAGCTTGTCCTCGTCGTACACAGGAGGCTCGTTCCAGTCCGTTAGATGCCTGCTGCCAGGCGGCGCGTCTACGCCACGGCGGTATTTGCCCGACAGCAGTCCGCCGGCAATCGGGCTCCACACGAGGATGCCCAGACCTTGGTCCACCGCAAGTGGCACAAGCTCGTTCTCGATATCACGCGCCTGCAGCGAGTAGTAAAGCTGGTTGCTGACGAATGGTGTCACGCCCTCACGATCGGCGATCCATAGTGCTTTCATGACTTGCCATGCTGCGTAGTTGGAGCAGCCGACGTAGCGCACCTTGCCGGACCGTACAAGATCATCGAGCGCCTGCAGCGTTTCCTCGAGTGGCGTCTGCCCGTCCCATTCGTGAACCTGGTAGAGGTCGATGTAATCGGTGCCAAGCCGCCGCAGACTGTTTTCGGCGCCCCGGATGATGTGGTGCCGAGACAGCCCCATGTCGTTTGGACCGTCACCCATCTTCATCCGCACCTTGGTCGCGATGAGCACCTCATCCCGATCGGAGCCGAGTGCCTTGCCCAGGATCTCTTCGGACAGGCCGTTGGAGTACACATCAGCGGTGTCGAACAGGTTGACGCCGGCGTCACGCGCTAGCCCGACCTGCTTACGCGCGCCCTCGACGTCGATCTGGCCCACAGGAGAGGCCCATCCAGTGCCGCCGAAGCCCATGGTGCCGAGGGTGATAGTGGAAACACGGAGGCCGGATCGGCCGAGCTGTCGATAGTCCATGTCGCGGAGTCTAGGGCCAGAGCTTTATCGGCCGGCTCTCACCCGCAGCCCTTCGCTTGCGGCGGCTTCTCCGGAAAGTGGTCACGAACAACATCCCTGAATCGATACAGGCATGTTGTTGGTGACCGGTTTCGTTGGAAGGTGGGTGGGAAACGTACGGCGGAAGCGCTCAGCCGACTACATCTCGCCGGCGGAGACGTTGATGACGTTGCCGTCCGGATCGGAGAACCAGACCGACTTCATGTCCTCCCCTGTCATGGAGGCCACACCCTCATCCCAGTCCAGACCCTCCGCGTCGAAGGTCATGAATGTGACATCTTTCTCACGCAGCGCGGCGACCTCGTCATCGAACGCCGACATCGGAACGTCGAAGGCCACCGCGGTGGCTTTGTTGGTGCCGGCGTACTCGGACTGGTAGAGGAAAACCAGCGCGTCGCCGGACTTGTATGCCACGCCGGCCGCGCTCTCACGCTCCGGGGTGAACCCAAGCGTGTCCTCATAGAAAATCCGCGCCCTGGACAGGTCTCGCGTCGGGAGCGTGGCGACAGGTGTGTGCTGTGACAACATCGAGGGCCTTTCTTGATCGGCTGTGTTCTGACGGTACGCCACCGCCCTGCTGACCGAGGCCTAGGCATCCCTCCGTAAGGAGGTCAGCACGTGCACCTCGAGGGGATCCCGCTTGCCCTTCAGTTGCAGCTCGCCCAACGGCGTGGTCACGGCGTCCGGCAACAACGCTTTGGTATGTGGGCCGATTGCCACGCCGCCCGCAGGGGCCTGGCCCTCAATCCGGGAAGCGATGTTGACGGTGTCGCCCACGATGGTGTGCGTCCGACCGCCCTGGGCACCCAGCAAACTGACCGAGACCGGTCCCGAGTTGATTCCGACCCGGAAGCGCGGCCAGTCAGGATGCTGTTCGGCAACGCGCAAGGTCGCTTCTTGCAGGGCGAGTCCGGCCCCGGCAGCGCGTTCAGCATGATCAGGCTGATCGCCACGCTTGTTGAACGTCACCATCAAAGCGTCACCGATAATGCGGTCAACATCGCCGCCGTAGGGTCTCTTGACCGCTGGGACTGCAGCCGAGAAGTACTCATTGAGCATCCTCGTCACCTCTTCGGGCTCGTGCGTCTCGGAGAAAGAGGTGAAACCCTGCAAGTCGGCAAACAGCACGCTGATGTTGCGGCTGCCGGAGCTGGTTTGGGTCAGATAGAGCTCAGCGAACCTTTCCTCGCGCCAGGATGCCTGCGCGCTTCCTGCCACCAGGCCAAATGCCGCAAGAAGCAATACGTGCCACTCCCACCACGAGAGGTGCCAGTTGCGCGCAAAGGCAATCGCGATCATCGACTCGGCGAGGAGTATGAACGCCGACGGCACCGCCAACAGCAGCAGGGAGGGATGCCGACGCCACAGTTGGATGTAACGCACCGCGCTCCATCCGTAGAGCAGCACCGCTGGTACGGCGAGCCCGAGCGGCCAACCCTCGACGATCGCGGGCGGCCGGTTGAGCGGCGGCAGCCCAG
>DATHIJ010000322.1:0-7175 GCA_035489975.1 Propionibacteriaceae bacterium
CGCCAATAGAGCCGACGACGTCTCGCTGCGCCGTATCCTGAACGTTCCCAAGCGGGGTATCGGTGATCGTGCGGAAGCCGCCGTGGCTGATCTGGCGACCCGGGAGGGCCTCACCTTGGGTGATGCACTTCGCCGCGTCGACGAGATACCAGGTCTGGCCTCCCGATCAGTAAATCAGCTCATGGCCTTCGCCAAGTTCCTCGACGACCACGAAGCACTGGTGGCAGAGGGCATTCCGGCAGACGCAATCTTGACCAGCGTGCTCGACCGGTCGGGCTATCTGGCTTACTTGCACAACTCGACCGATCCCCAGGACGAGACGCGGCTGGAGAACCTGAAAGAGCTGATCACAGTCGCCCGCGAATTCGTCACTGGCGTCGCTACCCTCACAGTGCCGGAAGAGGAACTGGAAGACCTCGGACTTCCGGGCGAGGCCGACGCGCCGGCCGATGACCTGGCTGCCGTACTTGATCCAGAGGCCGACCTGGCGGCAGGGGCGGCCGAACCCGATGCATCGCTGGGTGCCTTTCTTGAGCGAGTTGCGCTCGTCGCGGACTCCGACCAGATCCCCCCTGCTCCCGACGAAGTAGATGCCGGCGTCGTCACCTTGATGACCCTGCACACTGCGAAGGGCTTGGAGTTCGACACGGTCTTCCTCACCGGTTGCGAAGACGGCGTTTTCCCCCATCAACGAGCGATTGCGGAGCGCAGCGGCAACGAGCTGGCGGAAGAACGGCGGCTCGCGTACGTCGGCATCACGCGCGCCCGCAAGCGGCTCTACATTTCTCGGGCTATCGCCAGGTCGTCCTGGGGCTCCCCGCAGCACAATCCGCCAAGCCGGTTCCTGAACGAGGTGCCAAGCCAGCTTGTCGAGTGGCGGCGTACGGAAGCTGCGGTCACAAGCTGGCGAAACACCTCTGCGACCGCAACCCAGACGTGGCGGAATGCCGTCGGCTATGGCGCGAAGCCGACCGTTCGGGAGATCCCGTCGTTGGTCGCGGGAGACAGGGTGCTGCACACCACGTTCGGCATGGGCACAGTTGTGGCAACCTCAGGCGACGGCGACAAGGCAATGGCAGATGTGGACTTTGGGTCCTCTGGGCTCAAGCGCCTGTCGCTGCGATATGCCCCCCTTGAGAAGCTCTAACGGCTAGGGGCTGACTCCGTGGGCCTTGAGCCACGGAACCGGGTTGACGGCACTGTAGATGTCACCGGGTGCCACGCCGGCCGGGTAAACCTCGAAGTGGACGTGGGCCCCGAAGGTCCTTCCGGTCATGCCCACCGCTCCGACATTCTCGCAGCCAGACACAGTCTGGCCTACGCGGACCGAGACGGTCGACATATGCGCCAGCAGCGTGTGGGTGCCATCCGCGTGCTTGATCGCAACATAGTTGCCGGCCCAGCCGCTGGCGGATCCAATCCCGGCGTTGGTGACGACCCCAGCCGCAGAAGCGTGTAGCGGGGTACCGACGGGAGAGGAGAAGTCCAAGCCGGTGTGGTAACGCGACCACGGGCCGACCTGGCCGAAGCCGGCAGCGATGCTGTACCCGCCCCTGATGGGCAAGCAGCTGCCACTCGACCCCGCGTTGGCGAGGGGTGCTTGGGAGTCACTGCGCTTGGCTTGCCCACGCGCGATCAGTATGGCCTGGCGACGCGTCGCGTTGGCAATGGCCGCGAGTGCCTTCTCGCGCGCCGCAGCCGACCTGTCCATGGAGGCCTCAATTACCTCGGCATTGATCTTGCCGAGCTCCTCTTCCCGCTGATCAGCGAGGCCCTTGATTCTCGCCGGATCGAGGCGGGCCCTCTCGGTTCCGCGAACACCTGCTCCGCGACTCGTTTGCTTGGCGAGATCGGTCGTTGCCACTGTTGCTGTCCAGGACGTGTGCTGCGCTGCGCCTGTGAGCGCGATAGATCCAGCCACGCCAAGCCCCAGAATCGACACCACCAGCGCCGCCACGCCATGGCGCAGCCAGCCCTTCTTGTCTTCTCTGATGTCCTCGACCAAGACGCGGCGCGCGCGCGTAGGTTCCGACGACGAGCTGGGCACTCCAAATCTCCTCGTACGACGACAGGTTCCCCGAGTCCTGCCTCTGCCGCAGTACCAGTCGCTGATCGGCTGCCGCTGGAGGCCCGCGTTCTGAGTTCAAAACGGTGGACGCTGTCGGAAACAATAACGGATGCGTAACGTGGTGCAAGCTGATCTGGACAAGTTGGAGACGTGTTTTTTGGAATGTGATGAAGATCTCGCGAGTTGCTCCAAGGAATCCAGCTGCGAGCGTCGGGAATCGCGCGCCGCCGCACGGAGGAGGAGAGAACAGAGGCGTTCTTCCTCTGGGAACGACGACGACGGCGGCGGATTCGCCGCGCGATGCGCGAGCAGCTCTAAAAATTAGTGCGTGGTCACCCCATTGGCCCTAAGCCATGGTTGCGGATTGATCGCGCTGTACACATCGCCGTACTTGACGCCGGCGGGGTAGAGCTCGAAGTGCAAGTGAGCGCCGAACGCGCGGCCGGTCGCACCGACGTAACCGATGATCTGCCCAGCCCGCACAGTTTGCCCGGCTCGCACGGCTGTCGACGACATGTGCGAGGACATGGTGGTCATACCATCCCCATGTTTGATGGCGACATGGTTGCCGGCCCAGTCACCGGAGTTGCCGGCGTAGAGCACGACCCCTGACTTCACAGCGCGAATCGGTGTGCCGTGCCCGGCGCGGAAATCAATTCCAGTGTGATAGCGCGACCAGCTGCCGTACTCACCGAAGCCAGCACCAATAACGGCCCCTGGCACAGGCGCGACACCGCCGCTGCTGCCGCTGGAAGTGCCGCTTGAACCGCTATCCCCGGCCCGGGGGTCTGCGGTGGACGCAGCAGCCTCATCATTAGCCGGCGCGCTTTCCGCGGCCTGCCGTTTGTTTGCCGCGGCCACTCGCGCAGCGATGGCCCGACGCAGGTTCTCAGCAGCGATTCGGGCTCCCTCTTCGCGACTCGCCCGGTCCGCAGCCGTCAGCCTCCTTTGCCGCCCGTCATCGCTGGCCGCCTCCGCTGCTCGACTCACCTCTTCGGCTGTCTTGGCGAGCAGCTCATCTCGCTGGGCCGCCTGTTCCTTCACGATGGCGGCCTGCAGGGCGGGGCTTCTGGTAGGGCCGTCATTCGGGGGCGCGTCTC
The DNA here is from genome assembly GCA_035489975.1 of Propionibacteriaceae bacterium. Classification (GTDB taxonomy): domain Bacteria; phylum Actinomycetota; class Actinomycetes; order Propionibacteriales; family Propionibacteriaceae; genus Microlunatus. The sequence continues at coordinate 3,169 of DATHIJ010000322.1, forward strand.
GCCTGCCAAGCGCGGCTAACGCCTCCGCGTTGGTGGCCGGCTGCTTCTTCTCCTGAGCGACAACGACGCTGGAGGAGGTCATCGGCAGAGCAGTCAGACCACCTTCGACGGTTTGCGCTTTCGTGGTAACGCCCAAGGACGCCGCAACCACGACGCCCAAGGCGGAAATGCCCAGGGCGCCGATGACGTATCTAAGCCAGGCCGCCCTGGCCTGAGACGCGTCTGCAATATTGACGCCTGGATACCACTTGCGTTCGGTTCGCTGTTCCCCGGACAGCTCCCTCATCCCTCACTGGCGCTGGCACGCGATCAAGGCCGTGGCCGGATCCGGCATCCAGGAACGGTGAAGTCTGCCTGGATGAGTGCGCCAACTGTTTGTCTGGATCTAATTCCGTCTTTGACTGGACCCCCGAAGTAGGCCAGACAACTCGAGAAAGATAACAAACAGGTTACGGAAGCTCAATGGCCTGGACCGGATTTTTTCGGACCTAGGCGTTATGGGGTGATGCGGCTCCATCGTGATCAAGCTGTCGCAACGCCTCCGCGATGGTGAATGCGATGCGCCCGTTGCGAGGCAGCGAGAGATGGCCGACGCCGCGCACTGAGATGTTTCGCACGTTCAGATCAGGATGCTCGAGCCGGGCGTTGCCGCTGGGCACGATAACGGGGTCGATGTCGCTGTGAAATACGATGAACCGGGTACGGCAGCCCACCGTCGGCTCGGCCAGCTCCTGAATTATGGGAGAGCTTGGTGTGAGCTGCCGGACCAGCGGCAGCAGGGGCGCGACCCGCGCCAGCTGGGTGCCCTGGTGCGGCGTACCGAGGGTCACCAGGGTGTGTACGCAGCTGTCGCCGCCGAGACGCTGCACGTAGTAGCGAGCTATCAGGCCGCCGAGGCTATGGCCGATGACATGGATGCGCTCGTAGCCGCTCTGCGTCGCCAACTGCTCGATGGTCTCGCCCAACCGTCCGGCTGCCCGCGGGATGTTGTGCGTCAGCAGGCCGTAGTCATATGCGGAAAGCGTTTGGAAGCCCCGGCGGCGGAGGGCGCGTTCCATGACGGTGAAGATCGCGTGGTTGTCGATGAATCCGTGCACCAGCAGGATCGGCGTCGCGGCCGCTTCCACGTCGTGGTGGAAGAGCCCCCGCTGTTCGGGACTGAGGCCGTGCAGCGTGTGACGGCGATGCCCAGTGGTGGCACGGGTCGGCGCAGACAGCAGTCCGAGCGGATATATCACTAGGTGTGCGGTGGCCCAGGCGGCCTCGGTGGCGAGCCCAGACACAACATGCGGCAGCTCCCGTGTCGCGAGGCGCGAAAGCCCTGCGAATGAAATGCCGTCAGTGGCACTCTGCCGCATTGCGAAATATTACTCGGTAGTAGTTTGGCGCTGTGGAATCTGATGTCGGGTCTCCGCCCTCGACTCCACTACGGATCGTCGTGGCAAAACCCGGGTTGGACGGGCACGATCGTGGCGCCAAAGTGGTGGCGCGGGCGCTGCGTGATGCGGGTATGGAGGTCATTTACACCGGGCTGCACCAGACGCCGGAGCAGATCGTCGCCACGGCGCTTGCTGAGGATGCTGACGCCATCGGGCTCTCGGTGCTATCAGGCGCGCACATGACGTTGTTCGCCAAGGTGGTCGAGCTACTGAAGGCGGCCGATGCCGACGACATTGTGGTCTTCGGCGGTGGCATCATTCCGGACGCCGATCGGCAATCCTTGGCGGAGATGGGTGTTGCGCAAGTCTTTACGCCGGGGGCAAAAATGAGCGAAATCGTCTCCTGGGTGCGTGAAAACGTTGGAGCTGCACGCCGCACCTGATCTCAGTGACCTCTCCTATCAGAGAGCTAGTTGGTCTGCTTTAAGGGAACGCCGTCGAGCGCGGGCATGAGGCAAAATTGGTTGGACCTCGACTTCCGGTCCGGAGATGCCACTCGCTGTGCCTTCCTGCCCGAGGCGCCGTGACCCGGGGTCGCTGGAGACTCGAGCCGCCGCTCGGCGGTCAACCGCTAGCCCTTGCTCGCCCCGAGGGTCAGGCCGGCGACAAAGTGTCGTTGGAGCAGGATGTAGATGATCAGGGTTGGGATGATCGTGAATGTAGCGCCCGCCGCGATCAGGTTGTAGTCGCTGAAGAACTGGCCCTGTAAGTTCTTAATCCCAGTCGTGATCGGCAGCCGACTGCCGCTCTGGATGAAGAGCAGCGGCCAAAAGAACTCGTTGTAGATGAAGATCACTTCGAGTGTGGCGAGGGCGGCCAGCGCCGGCCGGCACAGCGGCATCACGATGCTGTAGTACTGCTTCCACACACCAGCGCCGTCCACCAGCGCGGCCTCGGTGAGCTCCTGCGGCAGCGCTTTCATGTAGTTGCTCAGCACGAAGGTGCAGAACCCGATCTGGAAAGCCGTGTTCACCATGATCACCGAGTAGTAGGTGTTCAAGAGGTTCCCGGAATCACTGATGGACAGCGGGAGCGGAACGAACTTGAACATGCTGAACAGCGGCGCGGCCAGCACCTGCGGTGGCAACAGGTTGCCGGCAGTGAACATGATCAACAGCGTGATGTTGAACTTCCAGGAGAACCGGCTCACCGCGAAGGCCATCATCGAGGCGAAGAGCAGGGTGAGCAGCACGGTCGGCACGGTAATGATGAAGGAGTTGCCGAAGTAGGTGCCGAGATTGGCCTGTTCCCACGCGTTCGAGAAGTTCTCGAAGTTGTAGCTGCCGCCGACGCTGAAGTAGCCGTACTTGTCCGTCTCGGCCTTGGGACGCAGGGCGGTGTAGAGCGTCCACAGCAGCGGCACCAACCACATGACCGACAAGGCGATCAAGATCAGATGCGTACCCCAGTGTCGCTTTTTCGCCCGGCCTTGAGTTTCGACCGGAATGGGGTCGGAGATGTGGTCGGGAGTGACGAGGGTGTTCGCGCTCATGATTAGTCCTCCCGTCGGAAGGCGCGAGCCAGATAGATGGTGATCGGCACCAAGGACACCACCAGCAGCATCACCGCCAGGGCCGAGCCCACTCCGATCACCTGTCCCTCACCAACCAGGTTCTGCACGACGAGCGCACCGATCAGTTCCAGGCCGTTGGTACCGCGGTTGATGATGTAGACGATGTCGAAGGCGCGCAGTGCCTCGATGATCGTGATGACCACGACGACGATGTTGATCGGTCGCATCGACGGGAACACCACCTGGAAGAATGTCTGGCTGGACGAAGCGCCGTCGATCGCGGCGGCTTCGCGCAACGACGGATCGATGCCCTTCAGTCCGGCCAGGTAGAGCACCATGATGTAGCCCGCGTGCCGCCAGGTGGCCGCGATGAGAGCGGCCCACAGGTTGATGCTCGAGTCGCCGAACCAGTCGATGGCGTTCGGGCCGTTGGCCGTGCCGAGCACGTTGTTGATCAAGCCCTCGTTGCGGGCGTACATCAGCTGCCAGATGATCGTCACCAGCGCCAAGGACAGCATCACCGGAGTGAAGAAGATACTTTGATAGATTCGGCTGCCGCGGATGTTCTGATCCAGCAGCACCGCCATGAACAGGCCGAGCGGTGTCGCCACGACCGCCAGGAACAGTAGCCAGATGATGTTGTGCTGAACGGCCGGCCAGAAGGGCGGGTAGTTGTTCAGGACGAAGTCGTAGTTGCTCAATCCGGCCGGTTTGATGTCGGACAGGGCGAGCGCATTCCACTTGGTGAACGACAACGCGATCGAGAGCACCATCGGGATCCATATCAGGATGAGCTGGATCAACGTGGGGATCGCCACCATCACGGCGAGGACGCCTTTGTCCCCGGCAGACAGCTTGTGGGAGCCTCCCCTGCTGCCAGGGACCGGCGGCTTCGCCGTCGGTGCCGCGGGCGAAGCGACCTGCGCCCTCATAGCGGCCTACTGCTGGGCGTAGAGCGACTTGGCCTGGGACTCCAGATTGGCGGTATCGATCGATTGTGTCTTGATGAAACCCTGCAAGGCGGGGATCATCACGTTGTTCGCCATCGCGGGCAG
>DATHIJ010000323.1:0-4607 GCA_035489975.1 Propionibacteriaceae bacterium
AGAGCACCCCAAGAACGCCACCCTCAGCGCAACTCGGCACCATGCCTGGAGGCGGAGGCTCCGGATAGAGGCAGCGATAGCACGGGCCGTGCTCAGCCCAGAAGACACTGACCTGACCGTCGAACCGGTAGATCGAGCCCCAAACGTACGGCTTTCCGAGGAGCACGGCGGCATCGTTGACCATGTAGCGAGTCGCGAAGTTGTCGGTGCCGTCGATGATCAGGTCGTACTGGCCGAAGATCTCCAACACATTGTCGTTATCCAGTCGGACATCATGTACGACGACTTTGACGAACGGGTTGGTCTGGCCGATGGACTCCCTGGCCGACTGGGCCTTGGACTTTCCGATGTCGGATTGGCCATGAATGATCTGACGCTGCAGGTTGGATTCATCAACTGTGTCGAAGTCGACGATGCCGAGCGTCCCGACGCCCGCCGCTGCAAGATAAAGCAGCGCTGGACTGCCCAGGCCTCCGGCCCCGATCACCAGTACCCGGGCGTTCTTCAACCGCTTTTGGCCGTCCATCCCGACATCGGGAATGATCAAGTGACGGCTGTAACGGCGTACCTCGTCGATGGTCAGCTCATCGGCGGGCGCTACCAGCGGCGGCAAGGCCACGGCTCTCCTCCAGCTCAAGGACGCGGCGCAGCACCGCGACAGGCTTGCTCGATCTTGAGCGTAACGCGCGTCCGTGGACGCCTATTCCGAATGATGGGATAGAGCCATGGCCACAGCGAGGGACATCACCACCCGGGTAGGTGACCGAACCCTGACACTGACCAATCTCGACAAAGTCCTCTATCCAAGGGTTGGCTTCACCAAGGCCGAGGTGATCGACTACTACCTCCGAATCGCTCCCGTCATGCTCCCCCATATCCGTGATCGAGTGATGACCAGGCTGCGGTTCCCAGACGGCGTCGGCGCAGACAGGTTCTCCTTCTATGAGAAGAATGCGCCGATGGGTACGCCCGACTGGGTACGCCGCGTGACTGTCAGCACCAGCGACGGCCTCATCGACTACGTCGTCGCCGACGACGAGCCCGCGATCGTGTGGCTGGCCAACCTTGCTGCTCTCGAGATGCACGTCCCGCAGTGGACGGTGAGCAGCGCCACACCTGCGGACGACATCATCAGCCTCCCGGAGCTGGAACCGCATCCCGGGGAGCCGCTGGCCGACCGCCTCGTTGTCGACCTCGACCCTGGAGCCGGGATGACCATCGTCGAGAGCGCCCGGGCGGCGCTGATCGTGGCTGCCCGGCTGGCGGAGGACGGCATGATTCCGATCGCGCAGACCTCGGGTAGCAAAGGCATTCAGGTGTACGCCGCGATTGCTCCGACCCGCAGCAAGACTGCCTGGAGCTATGTGAAGCAGCTCAATTCCGCGTTGCACAGGGCTCAACCAGATTTCTTCGTCTCAACCATGTCGATCCAGCAACGGGCCGGTCGGATCTACGTCGACTACAACCAGAACTTGGCGGCACGCAACACTATTGCCCCCTACTCGATGCGCGGCCGGGATAGTCCTGCAGTCGCCACGCCGGTGACATGGGAGGAATTGGGCAGCGTACGAGGACCCGATGATCTCCGGTTCGCACCTGAAGAGGTCCTCGGCAGAATCGCGGAATATGGAGACCTGGCACAAGACCTGCTGACCTCCGATCCGCCACCCCTGCCCGACGAAACCTGAGACGTTGATCTTGACAACTCACCGCCAGCTTGCAAAGACGGCGTCTAGTGGGAGTGGAAACTGCTGCGTTGCCCTTCTCCCCGGGCGTTGAGCGCACATGAGCAGAAAACCGCACGGCTAGGGTGAAACCGTGACCACCAAGCTGGAGAAGGTGCCGATCGGTAGCCGCGGAACCCGGCTGCCACGAGACCAGCGGCGCATCCAGCTACTCGATGCAGCCAACGAAGTCTTTACGTCCAAGGGCTACCACGCCGCAGCCATGGACGACATCGCCGTCGCAGCCGGGGTCTCCAAACCGGTCTTGTACCAGCACTTTTCCTCCAAACTGGACCTTTACCTAGCGCTTCTCGACCAGAGTTGTGATCGACTCGTCGAGATCGTCGAAGAGGCCTTGGCATCGACCGAGGACAACGCGGATCGAGTGATCGCCACCGTCGGAGCGTTCTATGAGTTCGTCTCATCAGACAGCGGTGAGTTCCGCTTCGTCTTCGAATCCGACCTGACCGGCGATGGGGCGGTGCAACAGCGGCTCGCGCGCGTCAATGACGAGATTTCCGACGCTATCGCAGAGGTCATCGCCGAGGACACCTCACTTCCTGCCCAGCAAGCCAAGCTGCTTGCGGTCTCGCTTGTCGGTATTGCCCAGGTGAGCGCGCGCTATTGGTGGATCTCGGGCGGTACCTCAACGATCACGCTCGATGAGGCCAAGCAGCTTGTCAGCAGCCTGGCGTGGCGCGGCATCGGTGGCTTCCCACTGACCGAACACGACAAGGGGCCGCGTACCAGCGACACGTCCCAGGCCTGAACTCGGCCGTTTGCTGCCTCAGCCTGTGGATGGCCGTCCTTGACGGTCGCAACCCATCTGAGAGACCAGTCGCACCCCTCGACCTAAGGAGGAGGGGTGCGCCTTGATCGTACGAAGGTGGACCGATCAGCCTTTCGCCAGGGTGGTGGCCCCAGTCATGATCGCCACCGCCTCCGTCGGCGTATGCGACTTCGGCGTGATCACACCAGCGCAGCCGCCGAGTCTGGCGATATGGATCCGGTCGGCAACCTCGAACACGTTGGGCATGTTGTGGCTGATCAAGATCACCGGCAAGCCTTTGCCTTTGATCTGCTGGATGAGGTTCAGCACCTGGCCGGTCTCCTTCACCCCCAATGCCGCCGTGGGCTCATCGAGCACGACGAACTTGGTGGCGAAGGTTGCGGCCCTGGCGACCGCCACTGCTTGACGCTGACCGCCGGACAATGTCTCCACGGCTTGGCTCATGTTCTGCACGGTCGCGATGCCCAGGTTGGCCATCGATGTGCCGGTGGCCTCCTTCATGCCCTTCTTGTCGAGCATGCGGAAGATAGACCCGAGGGGACCACTTCGCCTCTGTTCTCGACCGAGGAACATGTTGGCCGCGATGTCCAGCGCAGGTGCGACCGCAAGGGTCTGATAGACCGTCTCGATGCCGGCACTCCGGGCGTCCTGCGGCGTCTTGAAGTGAACCTCTTTGCCATCCAGATAAACGGTTCCGGAGTCGGCGATCAAGGCTCCGGTCAGGGCTTTGATGAGTGTCGACTTGCCGGCTCCATTGTCGCCGATGACGGCGAGGACCTCGCCCGGAAACAGGTCGACGTCAACACCATCAAGACCTACCACCCTGCCGAACGTCTTGATCAACGCACGACCCGACAGCACCGTTTGGGACGGCTCGGCAAGTACCGGCGGATTCCCGAGGCCTACGGTGCCTTTCTCTTCCTCGGTCAGCTCGCTGGTCTTGGGAATGCTGGTCATGCCTTCACCTTCCTGATCCACTGATCGATGGTCACCGCGACGATGATCAGCACGCCAATCGCCAGAATTCGCAGCTGGTCATCTACGCCGGCCAGGGCAAGCCCGTTGTTGAACGCGTAAACAATCAGTGCACCGAGGATGGTGCCGATGATGCCGCCGCGACCGCCGAACAGGCTGGTGCCGCCGATCACGACCGCGGTAATGGTCTCCAGATTGGCGCCCACGATCGCGTTCGGGCTCGCGGTCCCGGCCCGACCGATCATCACCCAGGCGGTAAAGCCGTAGATCAGCCCGGCCACGGTGTAAACGCTGAGCAGCACCTTGTCGACCTGGATACCGACCAGCCGGGCGGCCTCGATGTCGTCGCCGACCGCGTACAGGTGGCGGCCCCAGCTGGTCTGGCTGAGCACGAAGGCGACAACAACCGCAAGGATGGCGACAACGATTACGCCGACAGTGATGCGGAATGGGCCGATCGCGAATCGCGTCCCCATGGCGTTGAGAATGGGGGGCATGTCGTTCCTGCCGACGCTGGCTCCCCCGGAGTACAGGAGACCAATGGCGGTATAGATGCTCAGCGTGCCGAGCGTGGCGATGAACGGCGGCAGGTTCAATCGAGTGACCAGCAGGCCGTTGATGAGCCCGCATATGGTGCCGACGACAATGCCGATCAGCAGGGCCAGCACCCCCGGCACGCCGTTGTTGGCGGCCAAGTTGGCCATCACAAGCATCGCGAGGATAGCGGTCGCGCCAACCGCCAAGTCGATGCCGGCAGTAAGGATGATCAAGGTCTGACCGATGGCCAAGGCAGCGATCACCGCAGTCTGCTGCAGGATGATTGAGATTGTCCCGGGCGAGGCGAACCGCGGGTTGATGATCGTGAAGACGATGCAGGCCACGATCAGCACCATCAGAGGGCTGAGCGCGGGATGGGAATGCAGCAGATGCTGGATCCGCTGCACGGGCGACTGCTGTCGCAGGGCGAACTGTTCAGCAGCGGTATGTGGTGCCTCTGGTTCGACTGTAGTTGTCACGTGGACTTCCTTGCCTTAGTAGTTACACCGGTAGCGGAGGCCACTGCGGTCACCGCGCGAGTGGGCTGGCTTCGCCAAAGAGGGCGAAGCCAGCCAGCCAGT
>DATHIJ010000324.1:0-2832 GCA_035489975.1 Propionibacteriaceae bacterium
CGTCTGGTGTACGACCTTGGCGCGGCTGGCCTGGTCCGCCGCCAGCGTCGCCAGCCAGCCTCGGATCGGCTGAATCGCGCTCGCGGGCAACAGCCCCTCAGCGTCCACGGTCGTCTCCGGCACCGCGAACAGCGGCGAATCACCCAGACCCCGCTCGCTCATCAGCTGGCCGAGGTGCGGCGGCACCTCTGTCATGGCGCGCGGTGGCACCCGATCGAGAACCACGGCGACAGCAGCACTTCGGTCTGCAGCAGCTCGTAGGAAGCCCCAAGGCACCGCGTCGGCGTAGCGTGCCGCGGAAGTGACAAAGAGCCAGAGGTCAGCCGCTGCGAGCAGCTGTGCGGCGAGCTCCCGGTTCTGTACGACGACCGAGTCGATGTCAGGTGCGTCCAGAAGTGCCAGCCCTGGCGGTATCGAGTCGTCGACCACGAGCTGTAGGGCTCGCGAGTCCTGCTGCGCGCCGGTTGACCGGGCGAGTCCGGGAAGGATTCGATCATCGGTGAACCAAGCAGCGTCGCTGCTGTGATGCACCAGCACAGGGGCCCGGGTAGTCGGGCGGATCACCCCGGGAGCGCTCACCTCTCGACCGACGAGAGAGTTCACCAGCGTCGACTTGCCCGCTCCGGTCGAGCCGCCCACCACAGCGAGGAGCGGCGCATCGATGGTCGCCAGTCGAGGCATGACATAGTCGTCAAGCTGGCGATTGATCTCGTAGGCGACCTTGCGCTGTTCCTCGGCTCCGGGCAGTGGTAGCGGAAGGCGCACCTGCGCCACCGCCGCCCGCAGCCCGGTAAGCGCAGATTCCAGCGGGGTCAGCTGCCTGCCGGCCATCCGACTCCCTACTCTCCGGGCGGTTTCCAGGTGGGGTCGACCTCAGAGTATTGGGTAGCACTATGGCCCAAGGGCATCGAAGCCGCAGCCGGCGCGCCCTGAGGCAGGCCTGTCGGCGCCGGGAACGCGCTTGGGGCTGGGTAATTGCCGCCTAGACCGGCCGGGCCTGGATAGCTTGGCGGCGGGTACGCGGCAAGGGCACTCGTGCGGCGCCGCCGCAAAGACGGATAGGCTGCTCGTCCCTCCGGCTGGATTATCGCCTTGCCGCGGATAGATCTGATCTTGGCCAGCAATTCCTTCTCCCGAACGCGACCGGTGTCGTCGATGATGCCGCGGGTGAGGGCATCACGCAGGTAGGCCAGCTCGGTGATCGCCCGCTGCATTCGAATCGTCGCAAGAAATGTTTCAGGACCGGCGAATACTGCGTGCCATAGCGCCCGCAACCGGGTACGCAACCTCGACATTGCCTCGGGGTCAGTTTCCGGCAGCCAGCCCACGCGGACGTAGTCAACCAAACGCTCCCGGATCAGCCGCCCCTCCCGGAACAGTTGGCGGACCACAAAGATGATCATGCCAATGACCAGCGGCAGCGCGACGCCAAGATAGATGAAGAGCAGGCTGCTGCCCTGAACCAGGCTTGCTGCTGTGTTGAACGCCATATGCAAGAACACCGCGACGCTGTAGCCAGCCAGCGGTGCGACCACGCGGACGATCTTGCTCTTGGAACGCAGTGCGACCGCCAGCCCGACGCCCGTCATCGCGGTGAAGAGTGGATGGCCGAAGCAGGTGATCACTCCGCGCATGACGAACAGATTCTGTACCGCTTCCAGCGGAGGAACCTCACCAAAGGTGCGCGCGGCGTACCGGTAGACGCGGCCGTAATAGAGGATGTTCTCGGTGAAGGCAAAGGCAGCGCCGGACAGGCCGGCCAGCACGATTCCGCTGAGCCGGCTCACCCACTGGTAGCGCATCAAGATAGCCAGCCAGAAGAGCACGCTGGCCTTGGACGCCTCCTCAACGAATGGAGCGACGTAGATCGCGGCTCGGGCGGCGGTAGCGGGATCCCCGTCACCGATGATGCTGAGGTGCTGGGCGGCCCAGGTGTTGACCTGTGCGGAAATGAAGGTCGCGACGCAGGCACCCCAACCGAACGTCATGAGCCATACCCAGAACCGTTGTGGCCGGAATCGGTCAGCCCACAAGAAGAGCAAGGACAGCGGGATCGCGGTGATAGCGGCGTACTTCACCGCAATCGGGATCGCCTCGGTGCCCAACCCCGGGAGCGTGCCGCCGGGGACCTCGCGATCAGGCACGACCTGTTGGTAAAGCAGCACCAGCATGGTGGCGTACACCAAGATCATCACAATGGTCAGCCAGAAGAGCTTGTTCTTGAGCAATCGCTTCGGCAGTGGCTGGTCGAGGTCAGGGTCGCGGGGAATCCCGTTCCGCCGCAGGGCACGAGTCAGCCCGTCGGGCGAGCTGGCACGCGCCGCTAGAGCCTTGACCGACATGGCACCAAGGATAGGTGGGAAGCTGCCAGCGCCGACTTGTCAGAATCCAGCGGCGCTATAGCACCGCTGGATTCTGACAAGTCGGCGTGTAAGGGAGTTACTTCTTCGCGAACCACGAAATGAAGGGTTCGACCTGCCGCAGGAACTCACTCGGGCGATCCTCGTGGCCGCCATGGTTGCTGTTCATGGTGGCGAAAGTTGCGTTGGGGATGCGCCGACTCAACTCACCCATGCGGTCCTGCGGAAGGTGACTGTGCGCAGAGCCCAGTACCAAAGTCCGCGCCTGGATCTGGGCCGCCCGCTCCCACCAGCCAGGCGGCGGCGCGTTGCGCCACCGATATACCGCGATCACGGCCCTCCAGTCGTAGTCGGCGCCCTGAACCGATTCCCGCGGTATCGGCCTCGGCGGCATCGCCGGATCTGGAGGTGGCATCTCCTCCAGCACGAGGAGCCGGATGAGATCCGGTCGGGTGGCTGCCAGATCGTACGC
>DATHIJ010000325.1:0-2530 GCA_035489975.1 Propionibacteriaceae bacterium
TCAATCCCCACCACGCCTCCGCGAGCGCCGAAGCCGCTCAACTCGGCCCACCAGGTGGTAAAGCGGGCCGAGGAGGAGCACCGCATCGACCGACGCGTCCGGCTGCGTGAGCCGGCGGGCGTCGCCGACTTCGGGGTCACCAGCCCATGCTCGGCTGCGGCTCGAACATGCTCCGGGAAGATGTCGACAGAGGCAGTTTGCAGCCGTCCCTGCTCTGAATGCGAAGGCTGCCAGCGTGTCGACATTCCCTAACCTGGGCCGCCGAAGCTGTGCGCGAGTCGCAAGGGACCCCGCACCGTGCGCTGATTTAGCTGAGGGGAGCTGGGACGACTCGCCGTGAACACGGCATGCTGTCCTGATGACGCCCGTGCACCACGCAATCAACTATGTCGAGATCACCGTCACCGATATGGATGCGGCCCAGCACTTCTACGGCACGGCCTTCGGCTGGCGGTTCACCGACTATGCGCCGGCCTACGCTGGCATCCAGGCACCCGAGGGTGACGGCGAGGTCGGCGGTCTCAGTCTCGGCCAGAACGTCGAGCCCGGTGGACCGCTCGTCCTGCTCTACTCCGACGACCTCGACGCCACCGTGGCCGCCGTCAAGGATGCCGGCGGCACGATCGCCGACGCGCCGTACGCATTCCCGGGCGGACGTCGCTTCACCTTCTTCGACCCGAGCGGAAACAGGCTCGGAGTATGGAGCACAACCTAGGCAACATGGCGTTCAGGAGGAGCGATCAGGAAGAATGCTGATCCGTCGGCCCGCCGTTGCGATCACTGCAAGAACCCGGGGACCGCTCATCGGGACAGTATGAAAATAGGTCCCGCGGTTTGTTGTTGGGCGCTGATTCAGCGCCGTCGCGGCGACAGGTCAGGATGTATGCGTGGTCACGGTCGACGACGTCCGAGCGGTGCTCGCGCGGTTGCCGCGCAGCAGCGAGGTGCTGGTGCGCGATCGTGTGAAGTTCCGTGTCGGTCAGATCGTGTACGTCGCGTTCAGCCAGGACGAGACCGAGATCGGGTTCGCCTTCCCGAAGGAGGAACGCGCCGCACTGGTGGCGGCGCGGCCCGACGTGTTCTTCCTCCCGCGCGAGTCGGAGCTGCGCTTCCACTGGATTGAGGCGTGGCTCGATGCGCTCGACGCGGACGAGATGCGCGAGTTGGTGCTAGAGGCGTGGCGGATGGTCGTGCCGCAGCGGGTCGCCCGAGAAGTGCTCGGCCCGCCAGTCGCGGGCCACGAGCCGGGTCCGACCGGGTAGCAATCACGCACTAGGTCCCGTCGGACTGGCCCGACAGCCGAACCTGCTGCGAAAGTCCCGTCTGAGTGGTGCGGCCTCTCCGCCGTGGTCGAAAGCAGACCTCACCCCGGAGCGATGAGTAAGCCCGACGCCGCCAAATAGAGTTGCATCGTCACCGTCTAGGAGGTCAGAACATGTCGTACCAGGCGTACCTCGACGCCATTGAGGCCAAGACTGGCAAGACCCCGCAGCAACTGCTGGATGAGGCGGAGAGACGTGGCTACGGCCCGCAGGCCAAGGCAGCGATCGTGGTGGATTGGCTAAAAGAGGAGTACGGCGTCGGCCGCGGGCACGCGATGGCGTTCTATGGCGTGCTGAAGAACGGTCCCACCGTCCCCGAGAAGCATGTGGGCTCTTCCGGCAGTCATCGCGACGAGTCGCTCACCTTGCGGCTGGATGGTATAGAGGCGCGCTCGTCGTGACTCCGCGCCCCGAAATCTAAGCAGGATCGCTCGGCCCGGAACCGGTGAGTGGCACTACAAAGAACATCAGGGGGCCGGGGGAATTCCATCCGTGTCGGGTCTGGAAGATTCCTTGGCAAAGGACGTGTCCGGCTGGACAGTAGTCCAAGGCGTCTTGCCTACTCCTAGGGAGTAGCCCAAACCATGAGGATGGCGGAGTGACTACATGGGTTCGAGGTCCGGTCCAAGCGCCACATTGCGTACGAGCTCGCATTCCCGACCTTCGGATCAGAGTGGACGACGCCAGCGGAATCGGGGAGCGCCAGTGATGAAGGCGTTCATCTTGGAGAAGTACGGGCCGCCCGAGATGCTTCGGATCGCGGAGGTCAAGAAGCCCGCCCCGGCCGCCGATGAAGCGCTGGTGAGGGTGCTGGCTGTATCGGTCAATCCGGCGGATTGGCGTTCCATGCGTGCCAAGCCTTTCTTTTCCCGCACCACTTTGGGGTTGCTGCGGCCAAAACACAGAATCCTCGGTGTTGACATTGCCGGGCGAGTGGAGGCGGTGGGCAGCGGACTCACCCAGTTCAAACCCGGCGACGAGGTCTATGCCAACCTCTTAGATCACGGTTCCGGCGGCTTTGCAGAATACGTCTCGGTGCCAGTTGAGGTTATGTCCTTGAAGCCGGCAAACTTGTCGTTTGAGGAAGCGGCCGCCGTTCCGATGGCAGCGGTCACCGCACTCCAGGGCCTTCGCCACCACGGAGAAGTCCAGGCCGGGCAGCGGGTGCTGATCAATGGCGCTTCCGGCGGCATCGGCACCTTTGCAGT
>DATHIJ010000326.1:0-2987 GCA_035489975.1 Propionibacteriaceae bacterium
GAGACCAAGGAGAGCGGGATCGCGATCAAGCTAATGAAGGCGGTACGCCACTCGAAGAGGAAAGCAATGATGATCAGTGCGACCAAGGCAATGCCCAGCAGCATCGCGACGCGCAGGTTGTCCAGCGACTGCTCGATGAACGTGGCTGGCCGGAAGATCGTGGTGTCGACCGCGATTCCCGGCAATCCGGGCTGCATCTCCCGCATGGCCTCTTCCACGCCGCGGGTCACCTCAACCGTGTTCGCTCCGCGGTACTTCTGCACTACGAGGAGCAGCCCAGGTCCGTCGTCAACAACACCGTCGCCGATCATCGGTCCCGGGTCGATCACCACTTGGCCCAAGTCAGCCATTCGGATCACTTTGCCGTCGCGTTCGATGACCGGTATTTTGCCGATCTGCTCCGGGTCGACAATGGGTTGCACGTTGCGGATGTTGAACCGTTGACCGCCTTCCTCGATGAAGCCACCGGTGCCGACGACCGCGCCGTCGGTATATTGCATGAGGCCAGCTTCGACGGCGTCTGCTCCGGCGTCCATGACCTGTCGCAAGGTGACGTCGTGCTCAGCAAGCTTCTTCGGATCCACCTGGATGTGGCGTTGCGGAATACGTTCACCCCAGATAGCGACTTGCGCGACTCCGGGCACCCGAAGCAGGCGCGCGCGGATCTTCCAATAGGCAATCTCTGACAGATCAGTTGGGCTGACTACATCCGAGGTCAGGCCGATCTTCAGGATGCGGCTGGTGGCCGACAGTGCCGGCATCATGAACGGAGGGCTCGCCCAGGTCGGCAGCGTGGGGGTGATCTGCGACATACGCTCCTGCACCAGTTGACGAGCTTTCAGCTCGTCGGCTCCGGGTTCGAAGATCAACCGGATCGAGGACAGCTGGGCCACCGACTTGGACCGCAGTTCGGCTAGGCCTTCAATACCGTTCAACTGATCCTCGATAGGTACCGTGATCAACTCCTCGACCTCGGTCGAGGAGTTGCCGAGTGCAATGGTTTGGATCTCGACCTGCGGCGGAGCGAACTCTGGGAAGACGTCGACCTTCGTATCGGGGAGTTGGATGAACCCCAGAGCCAAAATGGACGCGGCCAGAAACAGCACGATCCAGCGGAACCGGAGGCTTGCCTTGACGATGGTACGCATTAGCAATGCCTCCTCAGTGCTGACCTGCGATGCCGAGTTCTGTGCCCCAGAGCTCGATCGCCCCCACTGTTACCACCTCGGTGCCTGCCAGCGGGCCAGAGCTCAGAATCATCACGTTGTCCTCCTGAACCTCTTTGATGCCCACGGCCGCACGCACGTAGGTCCGAGGCCCGATGACCGTGAAGACCCAGGGCTTGCCTTTCTTGTCATAAACGAGGGCGGCCTGGTCCAGGCTGACGTCAGCGCCGTGGGGCCTGACGAGAGTGGTTTGGAGTTGGACGCGGTGCTGGGCCTCTTCAGTGAGGATGACCCTCGCCGGCTGGTCTGGGCCTGTCGACTCCAGGTGGGCCGGCTCGTAGGGCTCGGATAGGGGCACCTCTATCTCGGCGCAGCCAGTCAGTGAGGCTGTGGCCGCGACGGCGACCACGAAGCCTTGGAACGCTCTCCGGAGTGTGGTCTTGCTGCTCATCAGACCGCCGCCCCCACTGCTACTGCCTCGAGTTCTTCCTCATGCGGTGGCGGCTTGTCGTCGGCCTGCTGCGGAACTAGGTGTAGGTACGCCGATGGCAGCAGGAACAAGGCGACCACGAGCGAGCTCACCAAGCCGCCGAGCAACACCAGAGCGAGCGGATGCAAGATCTCCAGTCCAGGACGCGGACCGAGCACCACGAACGGCAGCGCGACCGCGGCCAGCGCTGCGGCGCTGATGATCAAGGAGCCGAAGGATTCCCCGGCCCTGCCGTGCACGGTCGCGGCGTCGTCGTCGCTCCCGCGCCTACCGTCGGGTCCCTGGATTGTGGTCAGCATCAGTGCGATATAGCGAGCTGCCAAGCCGAGAACCGCAAGCATCCCAAGCAGCGCGCCCAAGCCGAAGGTGCGTCCGCCGATGAGGCCGGTGAGCAGGCCGCCGGTCAGCGACAGCGGCAGTGCCGCCGTGGCCACCAGCGCCAGCCGCCAGCTGTTGAATGCTGCCTGGAACAGCAGGAATGCGGCAATGATGGCAGCGATGCCGAAGCCGATCACGCGCCCGAGCTGGATTTCGTCCTTGGTGGAGTTGGCGATCACCTCGGCGTGGTACTGAAGCGGGAAGCTCATGGTCGCAAGCTGCTGCTCCAGGTCCGCTACGACTGCTCCGACGCTTCGACCGTCAAGATCAGCGACGACGTCCATGCGTCGCGAAACAGCCTCACGGTGAATGACCGGCGGCGTCTGCGCGATCCTGACCTCGGCAACGTCGCCCAGCTGGAGATGGCCGCCGCCTGGCCGATCGATGAGCAGCGACTGCACAGCCGACACGCTGCTTCGCGTGGCAGGCGTTCCCAAGACGATGACATCGAAGACCTTCTGATCCTCGAAGACACTGCCCACCTGAATGCCCTGGAGCAGTGTGGCCTCGGCCCGACGTACGGCACCAGGCGTGATGCCCAGCTGCTGGGCCTTGTCCAGGTCGACCTCGATCTCGATCGTCGGCTGGGTGGG
This sequence comes from Propionibacteriaceae bacterium, assembly GCA_035489975.1. Taxonomy (GTDB): domain Bacteria; phylum Actinomycetota; class Actinomycetes; order Propionibacteriales; family Propionibacteriaceae; genus Microlunatus. Next base: position 2,628 of record DATHIJ010000326.1, read on the forward strand.
AGCGCCTTCGACGCGCGGGTTGACGACCCCGTCGATGGTGGACATCAGCTGCTGCACCTTCGCGGCTTCGGCAGCAAGGACCTGAGGTTCCTCGCCGTAGATGCGGACGGCAACCGGGGTGTTTAGGCCCGTCAGGACGTCCAGCCCGCTGCCGGTCACGGTATTGGTGCCCGTCTGCAGGCTCCCAACGTCCCGCATGTCCTGGGTGGAGAACGGGACGACCTCGGTGGTCATACCCGGCACCTCGCGGACCGTGTCCTTGATCGAGGCCACCGTTGCGTCGTAGTCGGCATCGCCGGCGATGGCGATCCAAATGTCACCGGAGTTGACGTTGACCACTCGATCGCCGGTTATCGCCCG
>DATHIJ010000327.1:0-2470 GCA_035489975.1 Propionibacteriaceae bacterium
ACCTGTTTCGACCGCGTCCCGGAAGTGGAACCCGACGAGAATGCGCGAGAGGCCGTTCTCTTCCTCAGCTTGGGAGAAGCTGGTGTACGAACGAAGCACTGGTGACGCATCGGTGCACGTACTTCCGGCGGGCAACGTCAAGCTGCAGGTCGTGAAGCCGATATCGTCAGTGCCGAAGAACCGCTTGAGGACACCCGCGGCCGCGCCCCCCTCGACCGAGTGCGCCGAGTCGTAGTCCGGGATTGGCGGAGTCTCCACCAGAGGAGTCCAGGTCGGGTCGGCGCTGGTACTTGGGTTGCCGTCGGTATCCGCGGTTTGGATGGCCGTGACCGGTCGCCAGTAGTTGTAGTGGGATTTGGTCTCGAAGGAACCGATGTAGCCATCGGCGAGGGCCATGTTGAGCAGGCCGAACAGTCGCGCGTTCTCCCACATGTCCAGCTCTTCGGAGCCGGAAACGGTGCGGGCGATCCGGTTCCACTGCAGCGGGGAGCTTTCAACCCAGAACAGGGCGATCTCGGTCTGTTCGGCGGTGCGTGCGCTTGGGGTGGTGACGTCGTCTCCGCCGAGAGCCTTCACCTCGTTGAAGTCCGCGGTGTACTTCTTCGAGGTCACCGCGTAAGGCGGACCCGGACGAAACTGGGAGCTGTCATTCAGCACGAAGGGGGTGACGTCGGCCCATCCCGGCGCGAATACGAACGTAAAACCGGGTGTGAAGCGGTACTCGCCTGGATCAGTGCCTTGGGGGTACGCAAAATCGAGCAAAGGCGTATCCGATCCGTCCGCGGCCCGCAGAGCGAGGATGGCTGCGGCTGCGGATTGTCCTACGTCAACACCCTGCGTCTTGGCTGGACCGTCCGGGATCACGCCGAGGGCGGCTGTGTAGTCCGCTTCGACACTGGCAATGCCTGCGTCGATGCACGCCTGCGGGAAGGGAGAAGGGAGTTGAGCAAGGAGCGGAACCAGGACGTCTCGCGCAGCCGCAGCCACGGTGGCCTCCGGAGATGCTCCCGGATTTGCCGGCAGATCCACCGCATAGGGGCGCGAGCGACGGTCTATGGCATTCAGGGCATCGTGGATGGCCAAATGCATCATGGCGTAGAGACGCGATTCGTGGAGCGGGTTGTCAACGGGAGATATGCACGCGGCGATCGCAGCCTCGCCGGCGTTAGCATTCCACGCGGTGACGGCATCCTCGTCCACCTGGGCCTGCGCGGAGCCTCCGGTCGCCGCCGTCAGCACGCCGGCGACCATGAGCACAGGAACCAGAGCACGTGCCCGTCTCATTCGCAATCTACCAACCACGGTGCCCTACCTCCCTGGAGTGGACCCCCGCCAAGCGCGAAGCACCAAGACCGATCGATACCACTGATTCCGGAGTTGCCGTATTGACGCCGATCGAAAAATATCCTTGTCCCGAATAGACCGTGACATGCCAGGACCCTTCTAGCACCCGCGGCAGGTCGCGTATAGCGCGGAGCAGCTATCTCCGTGTCCGGGCCGCCTAACTAGGTGTGACCTGGCTGCGGCTGTGTGCTGGCCGTCGACGCTGTCTCACCGGCCCGCATGCTCGCGGGTCAGTCGCTCACTCACTGATGCCCCCTGGTGGTCGTAGTCGTTGAAGTGCTCCCTGATCCGGCCCAGTTGCTTCCGCCGGTGGCTAGGGTGCGGCGGCTGCGGACAAGAGACGTAGACCCAGCGCGCAGCGAGCCGCTAGAAATGATCTTGAAAACCCTGTGGACGGCAGGCACCGGGTGCGTGATCGTTACACAGCCGTAGCCAGCGACAAGGGCATGAGGCCGCTGACCTGCGGAATCGGTCAGTTTCGAGCAGGATTCGATGCTGGTTGGCTAACTGCTCAGCGCGGACGCAGTGAGCTCGCGCACCGCTTCGGTGGTCGCGAGCCCGCGTCGGGCGTCGGCAAACTCCTTGCGCGCCTGCTTGATCGCGTCGGCGAATTGCGGCTCGCCCAAGGCGGTGCGCGTAGTCGCCTCCACCTGGGCACTGTCGGGGCGAGACAGGTCAGGGCCGCCACTGATGCCCTCGCTCGCCGCCAGCAATCGCGCCGCCACGGTGGGGTAGCCGCGCCGTACCGCCTGGTCGGCCACACCTACGAGCACCTGGCTGACCAACCCGTCGTCCCTGGAGCCCAACGCGATGGTTAGTGCTTCTTCGCGCCGGGCACCGGCCGAGTCCAGATCGCCGTCGGCCGCGTCCAGATAGGCAAAGGAGTCGAGGATCATCGCCCGGAACACAGGGTCCGTGCCGGTGCGACCAAGGAGGGTTTCGGCATGGGCCAGCTCAGCGCGTGCTGTGGTGCTGTCACCGGACCAGCGAGCCAGATCTGCCTTGAAGTAGGCCATCCCCGCCACGGCGTCAGGCCAGCCGACGCTGGACGCATCCTCCTCAGCCTGCGCCATCGCCGCCGCCGAGCCGGTCTCGTCGCCGACCAGCCACCGCAGCTGAGCCTCCT
>DATHIJ010000328.1:0-4166 GCA_035489975.1 Propionibacteriaceae bacterium
TCACGCAGGCCATGATCAGTTCCTATCACCGCATGCCGCGGGATGCGCTAGGGCCCTTATCCATCGCTTCGGAGAGCTTCTGCTACCGCGCGAACTTCGGAGATGAACAACTCCGGTTGTTCCCAGGCGCCGAAGTGGCCGCCGCGCGCAGGCTCTCCCCAATGGACGATCGCTGGAAACCGAGGTTCCGCCCATCGGCGGTAGGGGCGTGGTACCTCCTGCGGGAAGACGGTGCATCCGGTCGGTACGGTGATGGGCTCGCCGCCGGGCCTGGTGAACCAGGCGGTGACTTCAGAGATGCTCTCCCAGTACAGCCGAGCCGAGGAGGCCCCCGAGCGAGTCAGCCAGTACAACGTGATGTTGTCAAGCACCTGATCCGGACTGAGAACCTCCCACAACTCACCCTCGTGGTCGGACCAGTTCCACACCTTTTCCAGGATCCAGGCGCACAGGCCGACCGGTGAGTCGACCAAGGAGTATCCCAGTGTCTGCGGCATCGTTGCCTGGATCTGGGAGTACGCCGAGCTGGTCCGATTGCGTGCCTCGAGCCGCTTTATCGACGCCTGCTCACGCTCGGTCAGCTCTCCGCCGGCTGGTGGTGGGACCAGTGGCGGGATCAGATGCAGACCGATCAGATTCTGGCGATGATTCAGCGCCAGGCTGGTCGAGATGCTCGTGCCCCAATCGCTGCCGAGCGCGATGAACCGGGAATACCCCAATCGGTTCATGAGCTCAGCCCAGGCCGCAGCTATCCGGTGAATGTTCCACCCAGGTCTGGTCGGGGCGTCGCTGAAACCATAACCGGGCAGCGACGGAACAACGACGTGGAATGCCGGTCTGAGCGCCTCGCCGAACGCGGCTGGATCGGCCAACCGCTCCAGGACTTGCTCGAATTCGAAGAACGAGCCGGGCCACCCGTGAGTCATGATCAGCGGAACGGCATGGCCGACCGGTGAATGCAGGTGAATGAAATGCACCGAGAGCCCGTCGATTGCAGTTCGGTAGTGAGGCAGTCGGTTGAGGCGCCGCTCGGTCGCCCGCCAGTCGTACGCGGTCTGCCAATGTTCACAGAGCTCTCGCAACACCGCCAGCGGTAATCCCTGAGACCAGTCCGAAACGGTTTCCCGGCTGGGCCATCGCGCTGCCGACAGCCGCCGGCGCAAGTCAACTAGGTCGGCATCTCCTACGTCGATCAGGAACGGCTCCAGCGGAGTCACCGCTCCATCTTCTGACAGGATCCCCGTGAAGGGGCGATGGCCCCGCCCAGTTGGAAACCGGTCACTCGCCACCGGCCTCCGGGCGAAACCGGTCAACCGTAACCTCAGAACGCGCCCCAGATCCGGGTTGGACGTGACCGGTTTCGTCACGTCGAGCAAACCAGTCGTGAGTGGCCGAAAGTTTGAGCGCTGTCATCCGCGGCCCGGGCCGTATTGTGCCCACTCAATCTTCGGGCATGCGTCCATGACGGCATCCAGGCCGGCGTCCAGCGCGCGCCTGGCTGCCTGCTCATCGACGACACCAAGCTGGAGCCAGACGCACCGCGCGCCGATCGCGATCGCTTCGTCGACGTGCTGCCCGGCCTGGTCTGGGCGACGGAAGATGTCGACGACATCGATAGGAAAGTCGATGTCGGAGAGGCGAGCGTAGCCATTCTCCCCATGTACTGATTCGGCCAGCGGATTCACTGGCACGATCCGCATGCCGTTGGCCTGCAGGAAGGCCGCCACTGTGTGCGCAGCCCGATATTCGTGGCTGGTTAGTCCGACGACTGCCCATGTGCGGGACGCCAATGCTCGTTTGATGGCCGCTGGATCACGGTAGGACACGGAGCCTCCTCAGGCCATTCCGGGAACGCCCGACGACCGTCGGCTATCGGGGATGTCTCGACGTATCAGTGCAGCCTAATAACGGGTTGGCGAAAGCCGTGTCGCCACTCCCGGACTCCGCAGAAGCCCAATCCATCGTGTCCTGATTGCCGGCGCGGCGGTCGCAGGAGTGCTGATCCGTCAACGCCTGCTGCGCGGCCGGACAGCGAGCCCAGCCGCCGATTCCGCATCTCGCCGATGAACGCACGCATCACGCAGTCTCTCAAGTCCGCGCAAACCCAGCAACGCGCTACGTGTGGCCCGCCAACTCTCTTTTGAGTATTTCCAACGCCGTCAGGCTCGTGGTGGCAGGATGCCTGGGCAATGAGTCGATGTCGTGCGAGGAGGCTCATTGATGGAACGGCTGTGGATTCGGGAGGTCCGACGCGCCGCCCGGCGTGCAAGTGCTCCCTTCGCTCGGCAGATCGCTTTCGGTGGCGGCGCGGCAGCGGCTGGAACGATGGTCGCCTCTGTTCTGCCCTCGCAGTGGGATGGCGCGGCGGCGCAAGCCGTGTGGGCCGCACTGTGGGCAGTAATTGCATACATCGCCATCTGGACCGGACACTTCATCTATCACCTGTGGCGGTATCGATCTAGCGGATTTCGGGACCACGACTGGCGTGCGCGACACGATGACTCCGATCCGGGCGGTGCTCTTCTCTTAGAGCTCTATCGCACGTCAGGCGCCAGTCCGCATCCGGGAGTTGACCTGGAGCTATGGGTCAAGAGTCATGGCAACTGGGAGGTCGTCGATGACGACGAAGTGGTGTTGATGCCCGACGAGGTGATTCGTTGCCGCTTCGATGTCAATCACGAGGTGTTTCCTAGTGGCTTCTATGACGTCCGCTGGTTCCGGGCCGACGACCGAGGGAAGCTCGTTGAAATCACCCGCGAGCGGTTCCAATTGCGGAATCACTCGGTTGGCCGCCGGACGGGATCTGCAGTGCGTACCAATCGAAAGTTGGCTCCCAAAAGGTTGCCTGCTAGCGAGGACGAGGTCAGGCCACGCAGAGCGGTGGAGGCCCGCTAGGGTTCGTGCGCTGAGCGGACGGACGCGACCGAGTTACCTCCAAATGCCACCTCAGGTGGTTTACCCCTAGCACCGCGGGGGGCGACACCGTTGATCGAAGTGATCACGGCTCCTGACCACGAGTGGCATCGCTGGCCTAAGGTCGTTGGAGCGGTTCTCGGTGTGCTGCGTTGCAGGCGCTGACCAGGCTCTCAAGCAGGCTCGAGGCTGGCACTTCGGATGATTTCGTTCAATTCCTTGGTGGCCTTGGTCATCTCGCGCAGCTCAGCCGCAACCGCGTGGAGATTCCCGGGCGGCGCAGCACGCGAGCCGTTCAGATCATCGACGCTGATCACGTTCTCGAGCGGCTCGATGGTGCCGAAAGGTCCTTCTGCCTCGATCCGTACCCGATAAGCCTTGTGTGCGTCCCAGTCGCTTGCGTTGTGCGCCGCACCCAATGCCCATTGCATCGTGCGGCCAGGCGCTAATGAGGCGATGCCTTGCTTCAAGATCTCCAGGATCGGTTTGATGTCGAGTGTCGATGGCGGGGCCGGATCGAAGGTCACCTTCACGTTGTGGGCAATGCTTGGCCCGGAGTTCCCAAGGAGCAGCAGCAGTGCATGGTCCTGCCCGTCGCCGCGAATATCGACCCACACCGTCGGCTGCGAGGCATCCTTGGCGGCCTGCTTCTGCTGTTTGGTCTGCTCTCGCGACGCCTTGGCGGATCGTCTCACGTAGATCAACGAGAAGCCGGCCACCATCAGGGACAGGATGGACACGGCAGCACCGAGGGCCACCCAGTATTCAGGATTGATGTCTCTGATGACGTTTCTAATGATCTCCATGGTTCCAATCACCTCAGAGCAAGCGCGGCTTGCCGTGCGTTTCCGGGAGTAGTTTTGCACGTCGGGCACGACCGCAGGCGGTCAATTAGAAAGCTGTAGAAAACGATCAGTTTCGTCTACCGGTACCCGGCCCGGGGGCTGGTGCGGTTCCAGGTGAGCCAGAACGGCAATCGCAGACTGGCACCGCACCAGGGCGCAAGCTCACGGTTGCTGAACCGGATACAGACTGCATTGCCACCGGCGAGCACCGCGTAGGTCACGAATGCGGTGAGCGCCACCGCTCGCTATCCGAGGCGGCCACAGGCAAGACGCTACGCCTCCTTGGCTCCGGCGACCGTGTCACGAAGGCGTGCCGCTGACGCGTTCGAACGATCCCCGCTAGATCCGCTGCTTGGGTCTATTGGCAGGCATTCCCCGATTGCCGCGGTGTCCGCCCTCAGTCCACCT
>DATHIJ010000329.1:0-9373 GCA_035489975.1 Propionibacteriaceae bacterium
CTCTGCATCCGGCTCGAGAGCGGCGATCAGCACCACTGTTCCTGCCAGCATGGCGAGCACTCCCAACCGGACCACCAGGCGAGGTGATGCCCCCGGGAAGAACCGCGGGATGCCGACGGCTCCGGCCAACAGCGCGATGGACAAGGGGAGAATGCGCACACCGGTCTCCAGCGCAGACAGCCCAAGTGCCACGGATAGGAACAGCGGGATCGTGAAGAACACGCCGGCTTGCACGAGGTACTGCACGAAGAACATGGTCAGCCCGGCATTCATCTCTCGGTAGCGGAAGATCGAAGGCCGGACCAGTGGCTCACGTCCCTTTGCGATCAGATGCGCCTCCCATTCGAAGAAGGCCCAAACTGTCAGTCCACCCAAGACAACAAGCCAGACCGTGGGTGAGACACCTCCCACCGAGGGGCCGTCGGGCCTAGGGATGACCCAGCCCCATTCCGATGACCGGAGTACGCCGTACACCGCGAGACCGAGTCCAATCGCAAGGAGTATCGCGCCGATGACATCGAGGGGGACTCGATCTGGGCGGGGTGGTTCGTCCATCCGACGAGCCAGGAACAGAATGAGCACGACTACGACGACTTCGCCGACAAACACCCAACGCCAGGAGAAGTAGGTCGTCGCGAAACCGCCGATGAGCGGTCCGAGCGCCACGGCGATCGCTCCGGCGCCCATAACCAGCCCGAAAGCCTTGGGACGGCCTTCCGCCGGAACGTTGCCCGCCACCAGTGCGACCACGGCCGGCAAGATCATCGCCGCGCCAAGCCCCTCAAGGATCGACCAGCCCAGGATCAGTATCGGAAGGTTCGGGGCTAGGGCCGTCGTCAGCGAACCCAGGCCGTAGACGATGCAACCGATCATGAAGATGCGCTTCCGCCCATACATCGAGCCGAGCTTGCCGCCAGTGACCATGAACATCGCCATGACAAGTGTGTAGAGCGTGATCGCCGTCTGGATTCCGGTGACCGTGGTTCCGACATCTTTGGCGACAGTTGCGATCGCCACGTTCATGACCGAACTGTCAAGGAGCATCACGAACTGAGCGGCTGCCAGCGTCGGGAGCACCAGCCCGACGCGCGTCACGGCTTTCGTTGGCGCATCTACCACGCTGACACGCTACCGGCGGCCCAGCCCCGAGATCCGGCCGTGCGACTTTTCCGTAGCGCCACTCAGCGGTCCTTCACCCGGCTTGTGCGAAGTATGGTCACTCCGCTGGGTGAGTACGCAGCCAGTCGGCCCATGTGACCGTACCCCGCCTGCTGTCGGGGTCGCTGACCGACATGGCCGCGGCGGCATTGCTGACCGCCGGCGGCAACGGGATTCGCATGGTCCGAGCAGTAGGCTGCCGGATTTGCCGCCACTGATCGAAAGCCTCGGAGAAGGTGAGGACCTCTGGGCCGCCAAAGTCGGCCAGCCGCCCGGCCGGCCCATTTCCGACAGATTCCACGAGATAGTCCGCGAAGTCAGTCGTGTCCACAGTCTCCATCTGCAAGTCCGGCAACGGCACCATCGGGAGCCGCGCCATCTTGCCAAGCATGCGGTCAAGCAACCAATGAAACGAGGTTGCTCGGGCGATCGACCACGGGACTGGGCCTTGACGGATGAGGTATTCGGCCTCCAGTTTGCGCCGCAGGTACGGGACCCGCGGCTTGTCGATCCCGACAATGGACACATGGAGAATATGACCGACGCCGGCTTCAGCGGCTTTCTCCAACAGCTGGGCTGTGCCGTCCCGATCAACCTCGGGCGGGCTGGACCACAGGTCCTTGGGCGCGATATAGCCCCGACGCGCGGCCGGTGACAGTGTCGCGGCGTGGACCACCGTCTGGCTGCCGGCGAGCGCGTCGACAATGCCGTCGCCAGTCGCAAGATCCCCGCGAATCCACTCCACGTCCGGATCTGATCCTGGCGACCGAGCCAGCACGCGTACGCGCCAAGAGGTCTTGAGTCGTGAGACGAGATCCCTGCCAAGGTGCCCAGTCCCACCGGTCACGAGAACGGTATCCATCGACCTCAGTTTCCCACGATCGCCGACACGGTGTGTCACGGCCGCTGCGGCGCTGCCTCGCAGAGTTCTAGGCTGGCAAGGGATGCCCGAGACAGCGTCGACGTCAGCGCGGGATGCACTGACACTGATTCTCAGCGGAGACGTGATGCTCGGGCGCGGAGTCGACCAGATCCTCACGCACCCTGGAAATCCCACACTGTACGAGCTCAATGTGCGCGACGCTCGGACCTACGTTGATCTTGCCATCAGGGCGAACGGCAGCATTCCGCGACCAGTCGATTGGATATGGCCCTGGGGAGACGCCCTAGAGCTGCTCAGGTCCGCTGGCTGCGACGCCCGGATCATCAACTTGGAGACCAGCGTCACAACCAGTGATGACTACGTCCCTGGCAAGGCCGTCCATTACCGAATGAATCCGGCAAACATCGAGGCGCTGGCCGTCGTCCAGCCGGACGTATCCGTGCTGGCCAACAACCACGTGCTGGACTTCGGCCCACGCGGTCTGCTTGAAACGCTCGATGCGCTCTCCACAGCTGAGCTTCCGAGCGCTGGGGCTGGACGATCGCTGCGCGAGGCTCAGTCGCCGGCCAGCATCCCGATCCCGAGAACAGGAGGGCGGGTCTTGGTCTTTGCCTTCGGTACGCCGTCCAGCGGCGTTCCGTACGAGTGGCGGGCAACAAATAACAGTCCCGGCGTCCATGTGGTCGCCGCGCTTAGCGATGCGGCCGCCGATGAGCTGTGCCGCCAGGTGCAAGAGGCGCGGCAGCCTGGTGACATCGCAGTCGTCTCAGCACACTGGGGAGGCAACTGGGGGTACCGTGTGGCAGCCGACCAGGTCCACTTTGCGCACCGCCTCATCGACGGCGGCGTCGACGTAGTGCATGGACACTCCTCGCATCATCCACGGCCTATCGAGGTCTATCAGGGGAAGCTGATCTTGTACGGCTGCGGGGATCTGGTCGATGACTACGAGGGCATCGGCGGTCACGATCAGTATCGGCATGATCTTCGTCTGCTCTATCTGGCGCGGCTGGATCCGACATCTGGGGAACTCGTCGAGCTGCGCATGGCACCGCTGCAGGCACGCCAGATGCGGTTGCACCGTGCCTCGCATCGGGATGCCAGGTGGCTCAGCACCGTGTTAGACAAGGTGAGCCGCCATTTCGGGTCGAGAATCGATCTTGGATCAGACGGACTGCTGAGGCTGCGTCGCTGGTCCTGATCTTACAAATCCGCGATCCGCAGCGGCTCAGGGCGCTAGCGTGGGCGACTTAGCGACCGGTGAGAGGGACGATCAAGCACGATGTGGCAGGCACTCGGCGGGTTGCTCCCGATCGCGGTTGCAGTCGCGATCAGCTCGGTGCCGATCACCGTTACCATCTTGATCTTGCTGTCGCCCAATCGGAACCGGGCCGCAGTGCCCTTTCTCATTGGGTGGGTGACCGGCGTCCTGGCCGTGATCGTCCTCAGTGCGCTTGCCGCGTCGGCCCTTCCGGCGCCGCCGCGGAGGGGGCCCGATATCGTCATCGCCGTACTCCACATCATGATCGGAACTGCCCTGGTCGCGATCGGCGTGATCAGCCTGCGAAGGAGCGCCCGGAGTGAGCACACTGGGCTGCCGGGCTGGCTCTCTGCAGTCGATTCATTCGGAGCGCTAGCTGCCTTCGGGGTTGCGGTCCTCCTCGACTTCCGACCGAAAGGACTCCTGCTCGGTATCGCCGCCGGGCTTACCCTGCACGGCGCGTCCCTAAGAGCCAGCGAAGCTGCTGTGCTGATAGGCACCTACACCCTCATCGCGACCTCGACCGTCGTCGTGCCGATCACAGCGTCGCTGATCGCGCCACGAAGGATGGAGCCGAGGCTGACTGCGGCCCGCGACTGGCTAGCTCATAACGGCCGAACCCTCACGTCGGCGATGATGCTCATGATCGGCGTGGTGATCCTTGGCGTCGGCCTCGCCGAACTTTAGTGCCCTGGAAGGGAAGTTCCTTGGCGCTTGGCGACGCTCAGGTGCGTGCCTGTCGTCGCAAGGCGACGCGCGGCGTCGACACGCAAGGCCGACGAGGGAGGGATACCGGGTCGTATCCCGACTGAGGAGAACGCCGCGAGGTGCGTGCATGGGCGGCGCGAAGCGCCAAGAGATTTCCCTTCCAGGGGAGCACCCGTTTCTAGCTCGGCGCGACACTATTTCCGGGCGAAGAGCTCGACAAACCTTTCGAGGATGTTAGGGACCTCGGTGACACCGCTTGCTCGAGCCGCCGACAAGACGGCATCAGCCTCCTCGGGCTTGAAGTAGCCGGCGTACTTGTAAACCTCGATCCGTGTGGCCAGACCGTCCAAGTCAAGCTCAGGATGGAATTGGGTGGCGTAGACGCGGGTCCCAATGCGAAAAGCCTGCACCGGGCAGTGCTCCGAGTAAGCAAGCGTCACCGCGTGTGCTGGCAGCTTGCTGATCGCCTCCTTGTGGCCGACGTATGCGCCAAAGGAGGTTCCGGCGCGCTCGAACAGCGGATCATGCTGCCCAGCCCTGGTGACCTTGATGCGGATCCCCCCGATCGGCTCGGCATAAGTTCGGTCGACAACCGCACCTTGGTGCCGGCCAAGCGTTCCGATTCCGTAGCACGCGCCCAGGAAGGGAAAATCGCGTTCCACAACATCATCAAGCAGGGCGGTGAGTTCGGCTTCCACTCTGCGCTGTGCGGGAGATTTGATCTCCTCGTGATCGCTCGCCTGGAAGGGCCCGCCTCCCAAGATGATTCCGGACCATTGGTCAAGATCAACGCCACCGAGTGGAGCCTGCTCCATTCGGAAGCGTCGCAGCTGGCCCTCGTCGAGTCCAGCGCAGCGCAGCATGGCGCCGTATTCGTCGTCGGCAGCAACATCCTCGGCCCGGATTCCGAGCATCAGGAACGGCTTCACGTCCGCACCTTACGTGATTAGTGCCAGACTCCACCCATGTTTGAGGTACGACCGTTGACGAAACAGACGTGGGCGGATCTAGAGGAGCTCTTTGGCCAACGTGGTGGCTCGATAGTGCGCGGCTGCTGGTGCATGTACTACCGGAAGGTCGGCCCGGTCGGCGTCGGCAAAGAGCACGGTCCCGGCAACAAGAAGGAACTTCACGGGTTGGTCCGTTCCGGCGTCGTACCGGGCCTGGTCGGTTATGCGGACGGCTCGCCGGTCGGGTGGATCAGTCTTGGGCCGCGCGAGGATTACCGCAAGCTGGAGCGCTCACGCGTCATGAAGGCCGTCGATGACACACCGGTCTGGTCGATCGTGTGCACCTATGTCGCCAAAATGCACCGCGGCAACGGTTACCAGCACAAGCTGCTGGCTGGGGCCATTGACTATGCCCGCGAGCAGGGCGTACGAACCCTCGAGGCCTATCCGGTGGACAAGCCGGAACGCAGCCATGACGATTTCATGTTCTTCGGATCGCGGAGTCTGTACGAGCGGGCAGGCTTTCGCGAGATGGTACGCCGTTCACCGACACGGCTGGTGATGCGGCGAGGGTTACGCCCCCGTCGGACCAGCTGAACAAGTGATTAATCTGAACCGTGCCGATCAGGCGAGCGCTTTCTGCTTCAGCTGATCAAACTCCGCTTGAGTGATCGCGCCCTGGTCGAGCAGTGTCTGGGCTGAGGCGATCTGATCGGCTGGTGGTTTAGACATACTCATGATCGGCGGCGGCACGTACGTATCAGCTTCCCGGCCACCGCCCGTGGCAGCCAGATGACGCTCAGCCATGCCCCTGCCCCGGGCGATCACATAGATCAAAACGCTCAAGAACGGCACAATGATCAGGAAAATGATCCAGATCGCCTTCCACCAGCCGCTCAGATCCTGATCACGGAACAAATCGACCACAACCTGGAACAGCACGACCAGGTAACAGCCGAAAACGAAAGCCCACAGCAACAGCCAGAAGAAATCCCCGAAACTGTTCACAGCGTCCGCCCCTTGTCAGCCCGCGAGAATCTTCGCCTTCTGTGCGGCGAACTCTTCCTCGGTAAGCACTCCGGCCGCTTTGAGCTCCCCCAGCTTCTGAAGCTGAGTCAGCATGTCATCCTGTGCCGGTGCGGCTGGTGCCGCAGGCTGCGGCGGAGGAGCGGCATACGCCTGCTGCTGCGCGTTCGCCTGCTGTTGGTCGTACGCCTGGGCTTTTGCCGCCTGCTCGTCCTGAGCTGACTGCTCCTCCTCCTGGGCCGACCACTTATTGGCCTGGCGGCGTGATACACGATTTGATACCGCAGTCGCCGTACCGGCAACCACGGCAGTTCGCGCTACTCCACGAATGAGTCCCATTGGTTTGTCCTCTCTCCTTCTCTACGTCGCCTGAACCTGCGCCTCTTCAGCCTCGAGCGCGTCGAGTGCTGCGATAACCTCCTCGGCCGGAATGCGGCCGCTGGCGATGAGCTGCGCACCGACCCGCCTCATGGCTGAGACGAAAGGAATCGCCCACGTGTTCTCGTACATGAGCAGAGCCACGACTTTCCCGGGCTCGATGAGGTCGGCGGCCTCCTGAAGGTCCTCGTCATCTATCAGCCCGGACTCGACACCTTCGAAGACTGCAAGATCGAGGGTCCCATCGCCATCGAGATCAGCTATCGCGGCCGCGGTGAACGTACCGTCGACCTCACGGGTGACCGCCCTAAGGTCGAGGACTCGGATAATGCCGCGGTCGTGCAGATCGATAAGAGCGGCGAGGCCCTCCCCTCTCATTCTGGCTTCTGGGAATTCGACCGCCAGATAGTCGATCGGGCCATGGTCCTGCGCTGTCATCTGCTGATCGGTCATGTCCTGCGCTGTCATCCCTTGCTCCCTCGTGTCTTGCTGTGTCATGGTCCACCTCCCACGCAACCGGAGCGCAGATCTGCAGTCCGGTACGTGCGGTCGTCGCCAACTCTGACCCGATGCTCTCACTTACACCCGTGGAGTGGAATCACCCTCCACGGGTGATCGATGCGATCAAGTTGAGCCGACTCACCCCACGATGTGCACCGTGGACCCTCAAGGACGCGACCCGCCTCCAGACAGAACCGCCAACTCCGCAATGAACCAGTGCCCATGCCCTAGAGTGAGTCGCGGCTGACGCCCCCCAGCCTTTTCAACCCAAGCGGAGGTTGGCGTAAATGAACAGTTTCTGGGACTTCTTCTGGCTCCTCGTTTGGACCTTTTTCTTCGTGATGTATTTGATCATCCTCTTCCAGATCATCGGTGATCTATTCCGAGACAAGGATCTCAGCGGTTGGTGGAAGGCGCTCTGGATCATTTTCTTGATCATCTTCCCGTTCCTCGCGGCACTCATCTACTTGGTCGCTCGCGGTAAGGGAATGGCCGAGCGGCACGCGGGAGAGATGCGGCAGGCTCAGGCCGCCACCGACCAATACATCAAGTCGGTCGCCAGTCAGGGCGGCAGCCCCGCCGACCAGATCGCATCGGCGAAGGGCCTGCTCGACAGCGGCGCGATCAACCAGCAGGAGTTTGACCAGCTCAAGCAGAAGGCGCTGGCCTCCTAAGCGCTCGCCCCTGTCATCTGCAGGAAGGTGAATGGGCGGGTCTGCCCGTATCGTCCCAGTAGCTGGCTCTTGCTCAGCACCGGTAGACGGCTACCCCGATTGGGGTAGCCGTGGTGACCCCCACAGGGGGACGCCGATCGCCCCTCTGATCTCTAGCGTTGGCCGCAACTCTTGAGAACTCAGGGAGGACGCGATGAGTACCATCGAGCGCAGCCGCCAGCACACCGCTCCCGACCGTCCGCGGCCGCACGGGCGGCTCGCCCGCCGGTTGGCCGGACCTGGCTGGGTGATCATGGTTTTGGCCTGCGTCTACATCGCCATCTTTTTTGCGTCGCGGTACCTGACCTTCGATCCCGACGTCTACTTCACCCAGCAGCGGGAGGCATATCTCGAGCACGAGTTCGCCCTCGGCGTGCATGTGCTCAGCGGCATGCTGGCCTTACTGATCGGCCCGTTCCAGTTCGTGGGCCGGCTCCGGCGCCGGTTCGTCCGCGTGCACCGGTTTATGGGTGCCACCTATGTGGCCAGTGCCACCGCGCTCGGGGTGTCGGGCCTGATCCTCGCTCCGACGGCCTACACGGGCCTGATGGCGTCCGCTGGCTTCACCGTCTTGGGCCTGGCCATGCTGTTCACGACCTGGACGGCGCTGCGGATGATCTTGGCCGGCCGGTACGGCGAGCACCGGCGCTGGATGATCCGCAGCTTCTCCCTGATCATGGCCGGAGTCATGTTGCGGGTGTGGGTCCCGATCTACGACGTGCTGGCCGCGGCCGGGATTGTCGATTTCTCGTTCGAGACCGCGTACGCCGGGATCGCCTGGCTGTGCTGGGTGCCGAACCTGCTGCTCGCAATCTGGTTCACCCGGCACCGGATCGAAGTTGCGGCTGCGGCGTGAGCCGCTGGTGAAGGCGCCTGGTTCGTGCTGTCCTAGTGCCAGTGCCGGAACCGCTGCCCGGACACCTTCAGGAAGAAGTGATCCGTGGGCTTCGATTGGCTGACTCGCCCGCTGAGCCGCTTCCGCCGCCTGCCGCCGATGGTGGTCGACGGAGGCCTCGCCGCGTCGTTCGTCGTCCTGGTGGCAGCCGAGGTCGTCGGTCAGCCAGTGCCCGGCGGCAAGACTGGGCTGCTCGCCGTTCTGACCGTGATTCTGGCGGCGAGCTTGGTGCTGCGACGCAAGTGGCCGTTGGCCACGCTCGTGATCGGGACCGCAGCGCTCGTCGTGGAGTCCTTCCTGCACATCGCCACCGTGTTCACCCCGCTCGCCACGCTGGTTGGCGCCTACTCCGTCGGCCTGTACGCCACCCGGACCCGCGCTCGATGGGGACTGCTGATCATCGTGGCTGGGATCCTCGGCTTCTTCGTCGGCACACCGGGGCTGCGGCGCACCGACCCTGTTCAGCTCGCCTACGTCCTGCTCGTCTGGATCGGGGGCTGGGCGTTCGGCTACGCCAGGGCCCGTCGCGGAGAGGACCAAGAACGGGTCCGGCGGGCGCTCGAGCGGGAGGTGATCGCCGAGGAGCGCGTACGTATGTCCCGCGAATTGCACGATGTGGTGGGACACACCGTCAACCTGCTGGTCGTTCAGGCCGGGGCGGCGCGGATGACCCTGGAGCAGGACCCGGCCCAGGCACGTCAGCTGCTGAAGTCGATGGAGGACACCGGCCGGGAGACCCTGGCTGATCTGGACCGGGTACTCGCGACTTTGCGCGGCGACCCCCAGCATGCTGACGAGAGACCGGGCACAGTCATCCCGGCACCGGGCCTGGCCCAGTTACCCGAGCTTGTCAGACGGTTCCAGGACTCCGGTGTCGAGACGCTGCTCTCGGTGGATCCA
>DATHIJ010000330.1:0-2240 GCA_035489975.1 Propionibacteriaceae bacterium
CTGAGCGCTACGCGAAGGCCGCGCTGCAGCGGATGCTCGACCTACCAGGCGAGACCGCGCGCGACTGATATGTAGAGCTGCTCGCGCACACCGATGAGTTCGACGCGCGCAGCAGGTCGGTATGACATGACCCAGTTCACAACTCTGCTCAGCGATCTTGTGCTGGTCGAATCGCCGCGTTGGCATGATGACCGGCTGGTCTTCGCCGACTGGGGCGCCGGCGAGGTGCTGGCGGTAGGCCTCGGCGGAGCACGCGAGGTGATCACCCAGATCGATGCGATTCCGTTCTGTCTGGATCGGCTGCCCGATGGGCGGCTGCTCATCGTCGCCGGCGACCAGCTATTGGTCCGTGGGGCTGACGGAACACTGAACACCTACGCCGAATTGGGAGCGCTCTCCACGAAACCGTGGAACGACATCGTCTCCGACGGTCGCGGCAGCACGTACGTGAACAACATCGGCTTTGACTTTCCCGAGGGTGAATTCGCGCCCGGCCTCATCGCACTCGTCAGCCCAGGCGAGACGCCTCGCCAAGTTGCCGAGGGCTTGGCCTTCCCCAATGGCATGGCAGTCACACCCGACAACTCGACGTTGATCGTGGCTGAGTCCTATGGCGGCGTGCTCACCGCCTACGACATTGCCCCTGACGGCGATCTTTCGAAGCCTCGAGTGTGGGCGGAGCTCAATGGCGCCGCTCCGGACGGCATCTGCATAGACGCCGAGGGCGCGGTCTGGTTCGCGGAGGTGCCTGGTCGCCGTTGCGCTCGAGTACATGAGGGCGGCGAGATATCGCAAACGATCAGCTCCGACCTCGGCTGCTTCGCCTGCATGCTGGGCGGCCCGAACCGAACAACCCTCTTCGTGACAGCAGCCGCCTGGCCTGACGCAATGACGCCCGGCTCGCGTACGGGTCAGATTCTAGTGACCGAGGTTTCAGTCCCTGGAGCAGGTTGGCCGGCTTAGAGCCGCGAGCGTCGGCAATCGCGCGCCGCCGTGGTGAGGATGAGGGAGACGAGGCGTTCTTCCTCGGCGAGAGAGGACGAAGTAGGGGGCTTCCAGCGCGATGCGCGAGCGGCTCCAAAAATGCCCGCTACGCCTCAACCGGGAATGAGACCCTCTTCCGACTCGCTCAGCAGTTCCCGCATCTCCTGCAGTGTCGAATCGGCGTCCGGCAGGATCAAATCGGAGTCCTCGAGCGAGTCATCAGGCAACCGGGTCCCCGTTGTCCGGATCCGATCTAGCAGCGTGTGCAAGGCTCGCGTCAGCTGCTCTTGATCCCCGGACGCGACGGCCTGCTCCACGGCGTCATCGAAAGAGTTGAGCCCACGTACGGCATCGTCGGTCAGGTGCCACTGGCCCTCGTTCAAGATGCGAACGATCATCGCAAGTCACCCTGCGGCTGAGCTGGCGGCGCCTCCTGATCTTGCTTTGGAGGAGCCTGGTACTCCTGCGGAGTCTGCGCATCCAGGCTCGGTGGCTGGGCTGCCTGGCTCGGTGGCTGCGGTGCCTGGCCGGGTGGCTGCTGAGCCCCGGGCGAAGCTTGCTGTCCCTCAAGCGCCTGCGGTGCCGCCGCCGGACCAGGGCCCAGCGCGGCCTTCATCCGCGCGAGCTCGTTCTCCACGTCGGAGGTGGAGGCGAGCTGCTCCAGCTCAAGGGTGATGTCATCTTTGGCCGTCCCGGTGGGATCGTCCAAAGCACCACTGGCCAGTAGCTCATCGATGGCACCGGCACGGGCCTGCATCTGGGCTGTTTTGTCCTCGGCTCGCTGAATCGCGAGACCGACATCGCCCATCTCCTCACTGATCCCAGAGAACGCTTCGTTGATACGGGTCTGCGCCTCGGCGGCGGAGTAGGTGGCCTTGATCGTCTCCTTCCTGGTACGGAAGGCGTCGACCTTGGCCTGCAGACGTTGGCTGGCGCGGGTGAGCTTCTCCTCTTCAGATTGCAGCTGAGCATGCTGGATCTGCAGGTCGCTCAGCTGCTGTTGAATTCCGGAGCGCCGTGTCAATGCTTCGCGAGCGAGGTCCTCGCGGCCGACCTCGAGCGCCCGTTGGGCCTGCATAGTCAGCTTGTCGGCCTGGGTGTTGAGCTGGTTGGCCTGGAGCTCGATCCGCTTACGACTGGTCGCCACATCGGCTACGCCGCGACGCACTTTCTGCAACAGCTCGAGCTGGCGCTGGTATGAGTAGTCGAGGGTTTGGCGCGGATCTTCGAGTTTGTCCAAGGCCTTGTCGGTCTTG
>DATHIJ010000331.1:0-2502 GCA_035489975.1 Propionibacteriaceae bacterium
CCTTGACGGCGGCGAGCACGGCGGCATGCTCGGGGCAAGTCGTGGCCGATCAACCGCGGTTCTTGAAGCGCCAGCTCTCG
This sequence comes from Propionibacteriaceae bacterium, assembly GCA_035489975.1. GTDB lineage: Bacteria > Actinomycetota > Actinomycetes > Propionibacteriales > Propionibacteriaceae > Microlunatus. The sequence continues at coordinate 81 of DATHIJ010000331.1, forward strand.
TTGCCGGTCTCGATGATGTCGCAGTGGTGCGTCAGACGGTCGAGAAGCGCCGTGGTCATCTTGGCATCGATGAAGACGCTCGGCCACTCGCCGAAGGCGAGGTTGGTCGTGACGATGATGGAGGTGCGCTCGTACAGCCGGCTGATCAGATGGAACAGCAGCTGGCCGCCCGATTGCGCAAACGGCAGATAGCCGAGCTCGTCGATAACGACCAGGTCGACGCGCGTCAGCCTGTCGCCGAGACGGCCGGTGTGCCCGACCTTTGCCTCGGCCTCGAGCTTGTTGACCAGATCGACGGCATTGAAGAAGCGCGCCTTCCTGCCGAGCCGGATGCAGTTGCGCGTGACGCCGATGGCAATGTGGCTCTTGCCGGTCCCGGTCCCCCCGACCGCTACCACATTGCGTTGTTGTGCCAGGAAGTTCGCGTTGGCCAGATCACGCACCAGCTGCTCGTTGATCGGCGTATCGTTGAAGGCGAAGTCGGCGAGTTCCTTGGCCAGCGGCAACTTGGCAATCCCCATCTGGTAGCGGATCGAGCGTGCCTGCTTCTCGGCGATCTCGGCCTTGAGCAGCGCGGCAATGATGTGATCGATGCCGTGCTTGCGTTTGATGCCTGTGGTGACGATCTCGTCATAGGCCGCCCGCATGCCGGAGAGCTGCAGCGCGGCCATCATCTCTAGGATCTCAGATCGATCCATGGTCCGTCCTCATCACTGCGCCGACACAGGCGGCGACAGCGAAGGATTGGGCGGTGGTGGCAATCCGTCGTAGCGAGCACAATCGGCGCGGGGCAGAACCTGCAAATGCAATCGCTCGGGTGTGGCAATGGTCGACGCTGGCGCTGGCTCGCTGCGTCGCGCTAGGATGTTCAGGATCACATCGGCGCTGTACGTGCCTGCAGCAAGCGCCTCAGCGCATGCTTCTTCCACAGCGCTCAGCCCGTCGGACCGCACCGCGGTGAGGATGTCGACCATCTGTCGGCCGCCGTCCTTCACACCCTTGAGCTTGCGTTGCACCCGCCCGAGCGCCCCAGGCAGCTCCATGAACGGTGCGCCGTTGCGCAAGGCGCCCGGCTTCTTCGCCAGCACGTCTAGGTAGTGCCATGCATCGTATTCCACGTGATTGCGCGCGAACGAGCGCGGGTGCTCCCCAACGACCGTCCCGTTCTGCTTGACGACGATGCGGTCGGCATAGGCGAAGACGTCGACTGGGCGGCCAACTGCCGTCGACATCACCGAGTACTTGTTGTTGTCGAACCGCACCAGGCAGGTCTTCGACACCGACGCTGGCGTCGAGCGGTAGGAGTCGAAAGGGCCCCGGTAGGGGATCAGCTGCTCACGCTCGCCCTCGAACACTTCGAAGATCGTCTTGTCCGGGAACTCGGGGTGCGCTTGCTTCTTGGCGTGAGCCACGCACTGATCGGTCAGCCACGCATTGAGATCCTCAAACGACTTGTAGCGTGGCCGCGGCACGAACAGATCCTTGCGCAGGTTCTTCACCTGGCTCTCGACCTGCCCTTTCTCCCATGCCGCCCCCGGTGTGCACGCTACCGGCTCCACCAGGTAGTGGCTCATCATCTGCTCGAAGCGCCAGTTGAATGCCCGATCCTTGCCGACGAAGATCGCATCAACGGCCGTCTTCATGTTGTCGTAGATGCCGCGCTCGCACGCGCCACGGTAGAACGCGAACGCCTTGTCATGCGCGTCGAACACCATCTCCTGGGCTTCCCGCAGGTACGCCCGGATGAACGACATGCGGCTGTGGCAGAGCCGCATGTGCGCCACCTTCACCTCCGTCGTCACCCCATCCAGGATGACGATCTCGTGGCTCCAATCGAACTGGTAGGCTTCGCCAGGGGCAAAAATTAGAGGCACAAACGCGGACGCACTCTCTGCCGCGTGCTCCTGGCGCCAGCGTTGCGCATACCGCCGCACCGCATCGTAGCCGCCCGTGTAGCCGACATCCTTCAGTTGCTCGGTCAGCCGTTTTGTCGTCAGCCGCTCGCGCTTGCGCTTCGCCATGTTGGCCTCGAGCAACTTGTCGAGCTGAGCAACGAAGGCCCCCAGCTTCGGCAGCGGCTGCTCCTTGCGCTCGTAAACGAGCGCCGTCTCCCCGCTCCGCACGATCCGCCGAACCGTGCCCCGCGACAGCCGCAGCTCTCGCGCAATCGCTTTGATCTTCTTCTTCTGAACCCAGTACGCCCGTCGAACCCTGCCAATCGTGTCCACTGTGACCATCCCCGTCGTGCTCCCTTGCAGCGTATGTGCAAGGCAGCAGGTTGAGACCTCGGGGTTAGGGGTCAGTGTTCGACGCCGATCACCCCGCTACGGGGTCAATTTTCCACGCCGCGCAACAGGCATGAAAATTCCAGGTCCCACGGGCGAACAGTGGTTCGTGGCCCCGGCATCGCTCCCGAAATTGA
>DATHIJ010000332.1:0-6216 GCA_035489975.1 Propionibacteriaceae bacterium
TCGATGATGATCTTCTGCTTCACCAGCTGGCCGAGCTTCTCCGGGTCGAGCTGGCGGAACTCCGGCCACTCGGTCAGGTGCAGGACCACCTCCGCGCCCAGCAGAGCTTGCTCGACGCTGGCTACCTGGGTAAAGCCCTCACGCGGGGGGAGTCGTGCCTGCGGATCATAGATGCGTACGTCGGCGCCGGAGGCGTGTAGCTGATCGGCCACAGTGAGGGCGGGGGAGTTGCGCGTGTCATCGGTGCCGGGCTTGAACGCCGCCCCCAGCACGGCGATGCGCTTGCCGTCGACGCTGCCACCAGCTTGATCGATGGCCAGCTCTGCGAGTTCGGTCCGCTGACCGGCGTTGATCGCCTCAACCGAGCGAATGAGGTCGGTCAGCACATGTACGCCAAGCTCATCAGCGCGTACCGCCAGCGCCGCGATGTCCTTAGGCAGGCAGCCTCCACCAAACCCCAACCCCGCGTTGAGAAACTCGCGCCCGATCCGCTCGTCGTACCCGAGGGCGTCGGCCAGCAGCACGACATCGCCGCCGGCGGCCTGGCACATCTGCGCCATCGCGTTGATGAAGCTGATCTTGGTCGCCAGGAACGCGTTTGCTGCGACCTTGATCAATTCACTGGTGGCGATGTCGCATCGAACGACGGGCACACGGTCGCTGATCGGGATCGCATAGATTTCCTCCAGCACCTCAAGCGCATGTTGAGAGTGGGTCCCGAAGACCAGCCGGTTCGGACGCAGCGTGTCCTCGACGGCGTACGCCTCGCGCAGAAACTCTGGATTCCAGGCCACCTCGATGGCGTCTCCCGCCGGCGCGGAACTGCGTAGCCGCTCCTGGAGCGCAATCGCCGTACCGACCGGCACCGTGGATTTTCCGACCACCAAAGTCGGCTCGGTCAGCGAAGGTGCCAAGGCGTCGACAGCCGCGTACAACTGGCTCAGGTCAGCGACGCCGCCAGGCCCGGAAGGGGTACCGAGGGCGAGGAAATGTACGTCAGCCCAGTCCGCAATCTCGGCGTAGTCGGTGGTGAACCGTAGTCGTCCGGACGCTGTGTGTCTCTCCAGTAGCGGCTCGAGGCCGACTTCGAAGATATGCGACTGCCCAGCATTCAGCGTCTTGACGCGATCGACGTCGATGTCAACCCCGATTACCTGATGGCCGAACTCCGCCATGCCCGCCGCATGGGTCGCACCCAGATAGTTCGTACCGATGACGCTCACCAGCAATGTCACCCGCAGATTTTCCCACAAGATGCTCTCCACCGCGGCTCGGTCACAGAACAGAGCATGGCGTTCAACAGGCCTACGGACAGGAATAGAGCACCAGGTCGGCCAGCTCTCCGTCGCCCAAGGGTTCCGATGCGGGTTGGATACCGACTTTGGTGTAGCCGGCCCGTTCGGCCACGCGCCGCGACGCTGTGTTACCCCGGGCGCAACGAATGATGAGTGACCTCGCGAGGCCAGTCTCATTGGCGTGTCGAGTCACCAGCCGGACAGCATCGGTCACGATGTCCCGACCGCGCGCGTCAGGATGCGCCCAGTAGCCGATCTCGCCTCGCTTGGCGTAGGTGTTCAGACCATCCAGGCTGATCGAACCAAGGCACCGGTCGTCTTTCGGATCAGCCAGGCACCAGGTGACGCCGATCCCGCGGGCGGCCAGCTCGCCAAGGGAGTCCAGATAGGCGAGGGCGTGGTGGCGCTGGTACGGCCGCGGCATCGAGACCAGCCAATGGGCCGTACGCGGATCGGAGCAGGCCTCGACGATGCGGTCGACATCAGATGCACGAAACGGTCGCAGTCGGATCCCGCCGCCCTCCAGTTCGACCGGATGCAGCCATGGCTGCGGCACCCGAGGATCCTCTGGGGTCAGTGTGGCGATCCAGCCGTCCAGCAGCACACCTCGCCGCACCAACAGGCGGCGGACAGTGCCGTCAAAGATGAAGCCGACATTCGCCACAACACGACGCGACGCCCAATTGCCGACCACCGCGCGCCAGCGAATGACTTGGAGCCCCGCAACCTCGAACCCGTAGTTGCAGACCAGCTGCAACGCCGCAGTCATGATCGAGCGACCACGCGCCTGCGGATGCAGACCAAAGCCAACATCGGCGACCCCACCCCCTTCCAGGTGAAGGTCGATGCTGCCGCAGAAGCCACGTTCAGAGCCTCGCTGCGCCTCGATGGTCCAGCCGAGTCGTTCACCGCTGGTCCAGCCGGCATTAATCAGTGCAAGAAACTCCTCGGCGTCTCTGAGCTGATAGCCCCCCTCCGGTGTCGGCACGCTCGTCCAGCGGATCATCTCGGGATCGCGGCTCTGCTCCACCATGCCTGGTAGATCGCCCCTACCAGGCGCGCGCAGCGTGACGCCTGCGTCAGCGTCAGTCAGGATAGGCACCCGGTCCGGGAAGCTCCGGGCCGTTGCAAGCGGCGGTGGTTTCGCATCCGCCATGAGCTTCATCCAATCTAGTGTCGTGTCTCCTAGGTTCCTTTGCGGTTGGCGTCGTTCAGGTGCGTGGATCGCAAGGCCGACGAGGGAGGGATACCGGGTCGTATGTCGACCGAGGAGAACGCCGCGAGGTGCGTGCCTGGGCGGCGCGAACCGTAAAGAGACCTAGGAGACACGACACTAACGATGCGACGGTGTGGCAATGTCATTGCTCGCTGCGCTCACTGGGCCTGATTGCTCGTGGCGCTTGCGGTGATCGCGCTCTGGATGCCAGCACGGCGGTTCTTGGCGCCGGCCATGCCAGAAGGCGGCCACGTCACTAGTCTTGCTCGGGTGAGCGGCGACGCCGACTGTGACAGATCCTTGAGCACATGCTGCGATGACTAGTGCCGTTCTCAATATCCTGCTGATCTTGCTGCTGGTGATCATCGGGGGCGTCTTTGTCGCCGCCGAGTTCGCCTTGGTCTCGCTCCGAGAGAGCCAGGTCCGGCAGCTGGCTCACCGCGGCAAGCGGGGGCAGCTGGTCGCCAAGCTGACGGCAAATCCAAACCTCTTTCTTTCTGCCGTGCAGGTCGGGGTCACCTTGTCGGGTTTCCTCGCCGCTGCCTTTGGCGCCGACCGGCTGTCTGGGGATCTGGCGCCGCTGTTGGAGCGTCTGGGCCTCAGCGCCGGCGTCGCCGACACGATCTCACTGGTGTTGATCACCCTCGTTATCTCCTACGTCTCGATCGTCATCGGCGAGCTGACCGCGAAGCGGCTGGCGCTGCAACGCGCCGAAGGGGTCGCTCTCACGGTGGCACCGCTGGTGGATTTCACCGCTCGAGCTGCTCGGCCGTTGATTTGGCTGCTGGGCGTCTCGACCAATGTCTTGGTACGGATCTTGGGTGGCGACCCGAAGATCTCCCGTGAGGCGGTGACCAACGAGGAGATTCGCACCATGGTGAGCGGCTCGACCACGCTTGGCGCCGAGGAGCGTCGGATTGTTGAGGATGTCTTCGCGGCCGGTGAGCGCGGCCTCCGCGAGGTGATGGTGCCCCGGACTGAGGTGGACTTCCTTCCCGGTGACATGCCTGCGCACCGGGCGGTACGCGAGTTGATCAAGGCGCCGCACTCACGCTATCCGGTGATAGGCGATTCCGCCGACGACATCACCGGCTTCGTTCATGTGCGTGATCTGCTCGATCCTGATGTCAGTTCCCGGACAACGCCGGTATCCGAGCTCGCCCGCCCGGTGCTCTCCATGCCTGACACGGTGCGGGTGCTGCGGGCATTGAGCGACATGCGTCGTAGCTCGTCGCACCTGGCGATCGTGTTGGACGAGTACGGCGGCACAGCCGGCATCGTGACCATGGAGGACTTGGTCGAGGAGCTCGTCGGTGACATTACCGACGAATATGACGTGGTCAGCGAGGAGCGGGTTGGCGTACGCGGAGACCTGGTGATCGATGGGCTGACCACGCTGGACGATTTCGCTGAGAAGACCGGTCTGGTGTTGCCCGAGGGCCCGTACGACACGTTGGCCGGCTTCTTCATGGCCAGGCTTGGGCAACTGCCCAGCGTGGGGGATGCGATTTCGCTGGAACTCGCCTCGACCGATCCCCGCGAGGAGGAACTGGCTCAGGTCGAGCTTCGGGTCAGCGAGCTGGATGGACGCCGGGCCGCCGCCTTCGTCGTCCACCGCCAAGACGGAAGGGAGTTCACTCCGACCTCGCCTTAGGCCGGCACCGCCGGCAGGAGATCTTGGAGCGGGCAGCAGTGAAAGGCCTCCGAGCGAGGATGCCGCGCGTGGAACAATGGCGCGGACGCGCACAATGTGGAGAGCTGCTCGCGCATGCCGACGCTCGCAGCTAAGGCGAGAGCTGCTCGCGCATGCCGACGCTCGCAGCTATGGCGCGCGATGTGGAAAGGAACAGCTGTATCTCATGGGCCCACACAACGGTGCTGGCAGGCCGCGCGTGCTCTCTCTTGCCCAGCCCACCGCGGACTCACTCCATCTCGGCAACTTCCTGGGTGCGCTGCGCCAGTGGGTGCCACTGCAAGAGGATCATGAAGCGTTCTACGGAATCGCCGATCTGCACGCGCTCACCGTCGCGACCGCGCCGGACGTGCTGCGGGAGCGCACGCTGCTCAGTGCGGCGCAGCTGCTCGCCGCAGGAATCGACCCGGCGAAAGCCACCGTCTTCCTGCAGTCTCAGGTGCCCGAGCACGCCCAGCTCAGCTGGGTACTGGGCTGCATCACCGGCTTCGGCCAAGCCCAGCGGATGACGCAATTCAAGGACAAGGCCGCCAAGATGGGGCCAGAGGCCACCAACGTTGGCCTTTTCACCTATCCGGTCCTGATGGCTGCCGACATCTTGCTGTACCAAACCGATCAGGTACCTGTGGGAGAGGACCAGCGACAGCATCTCGAGCTCACTCGTGATCTTGCGGAACGCTTCAACTCCCGCTACGGGCCGACATTTGTCGTTCCCGAGCCGTACATCTTGCCCTCGGTCGGCAGAATTGCTGATCTTGCCGAGCCGGGTATGAAGATGAGTAAATCGCTGTCCTCGCCGACCGGCATCATCGAGCTGCTGGATGATCCGGCAATCAACATCCGCAAGATCAAATCCGCGGTTACCGACTCGCGCCGGGAGATCTTCTTCGATGAGGTCAACAAGCCCGGCATCTCCAATCTGCTGACCATTCTTTCGGCGCTCACCGGCACTCCGGTCGATGCGCTCGTTGCGGAGTTTGCCGGGCGCGGTTACGGGGACCTCAAAAGCGCCGTGGCCGACGCGGTCACTTCCTTCGCAACCCCGTACCGCAACCGGACGCTGGAGCTGATGGAGGAGCGCGGCGAGCTCGAGTCCATCATTGCCAAGGGCGCTGATCGCGCCCGCGAGGTGGCCAGCGCCACGCTGGCTGATGTCTACGCGAAAGTCGGGCTGACCTAAGTCGGATGCGACCTCTGGTGTGTCGAGCAGCTCCCAAAAGAATCAGCCGATCCGCTCATCGAGGTAGCACCAGCGCCAGGATTCACCCGGCTCGAAGCTTCGTGCCACCGGATGGCTGGTGTGCCTGAAGTGCCGCTCCGCATGCCGCCCAACTGAGGAGTTGCAGCAGCCGACGTTCCCGCAGCTGAGGCAAATCCGCAGGTGCACGGTACGCGTGCCTTCGCGGATGCAGTCCTCGCAGATGCCTGGACCGTTCGGATTGATTGCTGCGGGCGCGCGCTCAAGATGATCGCAGGGTCCGGCTGCGACGGTCGGCGTGGTCACTGGCAGGTCTTCGGCGAGCAGATCCGACCGCTCCGTCGCAACCGTCAGCATCGACTCCTCGATGTCGAAGGACCCGAGTACCTGCTCGATGATGTCGTGGTCAACCGTGCCGCTGGCGCGGATCTTCAGCACCTCGTCCCGCTCGATCTCGATGGTCCGCAGCCGTAGCCGCCGATACTGCTCAGCCGGTGTCTCGTCGTCGCTCGGTCTGCCGAGCTTCTCCCACATGGCCTCGGGTCGGGATGCGATGCGATCGCGCAGCATCTCTACCGTCCTAGGTGCGTCGTTCGGGCCCACAATGTCGTCGAGATGGGCAATTGCGGCGTTGCTGGATGTCTGCATCACTGTGGCAGCTTGCAAGGCATCGGAGCGGGGATCCGGTCCGCGCAGCTTGAGCGCACGGACCAAGATCGGCAACGTTAGGCCCTGAAGCAGCAGAGTTCCTGCAGTCACAACCGTTGCAGCGAAGATCAATGTCTCGCGGAACGGTACACCTTCGGGAATCAAA
>DATHIJ010000333.1:0-5955 GCA_035489975.1 Propionibacteriaceae bacterium
TATGCCGCGATTGGAGACGACGAGCTCTCCGGCAACCCTGATGTCGTCGGAAACCACGGGCTCGCGCGGTCGCGCAAGTACTGGGGAACCATCGGCTTGGGAACCAGTGCAGTAGGGGAATGCAATACCTTCACCGTCCCGAGCAGACTCGTCCGGTAGATGCTGACCCTCCCAGCCGCGAGATCACTTGCCTTCAGGCCGTCGTAGGCCCGCCATTTCAGTACAGGAGGGCGGTTGCGATTGCCGCGATGCCTTCACCACGACCCGTCAGGCCAAGGCCGTCCGTGGTGGTCGCCGAAAGGCTGACGGGGGCGCCGACCGCCTCACCCATCACCAGCTCGGCCTCGGCACGCCGCGAACCGATCCTGGGACGGTCACCGATCAGCTGGACTGAAATGTTGGCAATGCCGAAGCCAGCAGCTCGTACCCTTGCCGCGGTTTCAGTAAGAAAGGCCACACCTGGGGCGTCGGACCACTCCGGATCAGTTGTCCCGTAGTTACTGCCAAGATCACCGAGGCCTGCGGCGCTCAGCAACGCATCACAGGCTGCATGGGCAACGACGTCACCATCAGAGTGACCGTCGGGACCAACCTCGTCATCAAACACCAGACAAGCGACGTTCATCGGTCGGCCTGCGGCCAGCCGATGAACGTCGATGCCGATTCCGGTGCGAGGCGGGTGGCCTTGCGAAGTCAGGAAGCGAGAACCTCATCGAGCAGGACCTCGGCCTTGTCCTCCTCGACACGCTCCGCCAGAGCAAGCTCGGAAACCAGGATCTGCCGGGCCTTGGCAAGCATCCGCTTCTCGCCGGCGGAAAGCCCACGCTCACGCTCGCGCCGCCAGAGGTCACGGACAACCTCGGCAACCTTCAGCACGTTGCCGGAGTGAAGCTTCTCGAGATTGGCCTTGTACCGGCGCGACCAGTTGGTCGGCTCCTCGGTGTGGGGCGCGCGGAGGACACCGAAGACTCTTTCCAAACCGTCGGCGTCCACAACGTCACGAACCCCGACCAGGTCGAGGTTGCATGCTGGTACGCGAACTACGAGATCACTTTGGCTAACAATCCTCAATACGAGATAGAGCTTGTCCTCGCCCTTGATCTGCCGGGTTTCGATGTCCTCGATGACGGCGGCCCCATGATTGGGGTAGACCACCGTTTCGCCGACTGTAAAGGTCATATTGTTTTGTACCCCTTTCGCGCAACCAAGCTTAGCACGGCGGCACTCCCGCGTCGGCGGCGTTTGCGCTAGCCAGACGGCAGTATTGGGGTTGTGTCGGGCTTGACAAACCAGGCCGGAATATGCCGTAGAGGTGCGCTGCGTGGATAACATCCCGATGTCACTCGGACGATACCTGCACGAACGCTGAAGGTGTCGATAGGCTGCATCGCAAGTGTCCCTCGCTAGGCAGGAGTCGGCCATCGTGTCTTGGAACCGGAGTCATGCAAGTCGAGCAGGCCGCATGAGGTTCCGGTCCGGGATTGGGATCACCGCACTGCGAGGTGGCGCGAGTTTGTTACTCGTCATCGGTCTGCTCTTGGTATCGGGAGCATGCGGACAAAACGTGCAGACGAACCGCCCGTACACGCCCGCGGAGGGCGTCAACATCGATGTCGGCGACCCGGCTAACCCGGACAAGGTGGTGCATGTCCGCAACCTGCTCATCATCAGCCACGCACCTGGCGAAGGCATCGTTTCAGCATCAATCGTGACAGATGACCGCGATGCGTTGACGGCCGTTAGCGGCACGCCCATCAAGGTGGATGGAACTGAGGGTGCTCCATTCACTGCCACCATCCCGAACACCGTCTCGCTTGCAAATGGCCTACAGGTCGTATTGACCGATCAGGCACCGGTCACTGTGAAGAGCCCCGACTTGATGGCGGGTCTCGACGCCAATGTCACGCTGACATTCCAGAACGCCGGCGAGGCGACGTTGCGCGTACCCGTGGTCGACGGCAATGAGCCTCAGTACGCCACACTCAAACCGACACCAACCTCTAGCGCCTAAGTCGGGTAGCCGGCAGCCACAGATTTGGCGGCTCGAGATCCTCAGCCCTCAAATTTGTATCCGAGTCCTCTCACAGTGACGAGGTACCGCGGATTGGCCGGATCGGGCTCGATTTTGGTCCGGAGCCGCTTGATGTGAACGTCCAGGGTTTTGGTGTCACCCACGTAGTCGGCACCCCAGATACGGTCGATCAGCTGCCCACGCGTCATCACCCGCCCAGCGTTGCGGAGCAGCATTTCCAGCAGTTCGAACTCTTTGAGGGCAAGCTTGATCCGCTCACCGTTGACTGAAACCTCGTGTCGTTCGACGTCCATGCGGACACCTGCGACCTCAACAATGTCCGGCATCAGCTCGGCCTCATGCCCCCGGCGCAGCACCGCCCTGATTCGGGCCACCAGCTCGCGGTGGCTGAACGGCTTCGTCACGTAGTCGTCGGCGCCTAGCTCGAGCCCGACGACCTTGTCGACCTCGGTGTCACGGGCAGTGAGCATGATCACCGGCACGGAGCCGCGAAGTCGCAGCTGGCGACACACTTCAGTGCCAGGCACACCCGGCATCATCAAGTCGAGCAGCACCAGATCGGCGCCATGCCGATCGAACTCAGCGATGCCAGCGGCACCGTCGCGCGCTTCCGCCACCTCGAAGCCCTCTTTGGAAAGCATGTAGGACAGAGCTTCGAGGTAGGACTCCTCGTCCTCAATGACAAGCACCCTCGTCATTGATTGATCTCCTGACGTTCGGGAAATGGCTGCTCCGGCGGCCGTTTACGATTCAGAAATGTGGCCTGGTCTTGCGCGGCTGGGCCGGCTTTGTGCAGATGCGCCGGAATCCTGATGGTGAAGGTTGATCCTTGACCCACCTGGCTCCACACCGTCACGTCACCGCCATGAATGGCAGCGATGTGCTTCACGATCGCAAGCCCAAGACCGGTGCCCCCGTTCGCTCGGCTACGCGCGTAGTCGACCCGGTAGAAGCGCTCGAAGATACGGTCGAGCTCGGCGGCCGGGATGCCAATGCCATTGTCCGAGACTGTGATTTCGACGTAGTCGTCGTCGTTGCCGGCTTGCGCATGAGCCGCAACGACGACCCTCGCACCGGTGTCGGAATAGGCGATGGCATTCTCGACCAGGTTGCCTACCGCGACCCCCAGCTGGCGAGAGTTACCCAACGCCCGCGTCCCCGCAGCTCCGGCAACCGCGAGGGTGATGCTGCGCAGCTCGGCATCCATCCGTCGCCGCTCGACAGCGTCAGTCAGCACCTCATCTATCTCGACGAGCTCTGGATCAGCGAGCGGATCATCGGATTGAAGTCTCGACAGCTCGATGATCTGACCCACCAGATCGGTCAACCGAGCCGACTCAATACCCATGCGACTCGCGAACTTGCGTACGGCCGCCGGGTCGTCCGCCGCGTCCTCAACCGCCTCAGCCAGTAACGAAATCGCCCCAATTGGGGTCTTCAGCTCGTGGCTGATGTTGGCGACGAAATCCCGACGCGTCTCCTCTATCCGGCGAGCGGTGGTCCGGTCGTCGGCCAGGACGAGAATCAGGCTCTCATCCAGTGGCGCGACCCGGGCAGTGAGGTAGGTGGAGGCGACTCGGGCGCGGCGACTGATCTGGAGGTCGACCGTACGGGTGCCACCTCCGCGGCGAACGCTGCGCACGAGTTGCAACAGCTCGGGCACGCTGATCCGGCTGCCCCGAACCAAGCCCAGCGACCTCGCCGTCGCGTTGGCCTCGAGTACCTCGTCGTGCGGGCCGACCACCGCGCCAGCGGCAGGCAGTGCCCGGACTACTTCTGCGACCCCAGCAGGGACCACTGGCTCTGCGACATCGGAGGTCGGACTGGGCGCTGCTTGTCGTGACCGCAGCGCCACCCACGCGAGCAGTGCGCCGATCCCAAGGCCGACGACGAGCGCCACAATGGCAACCCCAATCGGGTTCACAAGGAAGATAGTAGGGGGATAGCCAGCACTTGCTCACTGGCTGACCAGCAGGAACGCACGCAGCGCCTCAAGGGTTTGGCCCATGTTCACGATTCGTTAACCACGTGCACGATTGCGTGTATTGGATCGACATAGGGTAATTGTGCTGAAACCCCCGAAATAGATGGGACATTCTCATGCGCGACCTCTATCGGGAGCAGCTAGACGACGTCCTCGCGGACCTTGTGCAGATGGCTCAGGGAGTTTCGTCTGCGGTTCGTTCCGCAACAGCGGCGCTCCTCGAAGCCGATATCCACCTTGCTGAGCAAGTGATCGGCGATGATGCGCGAATCGACGCCAGGGAGGCGGAGATTGAAGCGCGCGCGTTCTCGCTCCTTGCGCGGCAGGCTCCCGTCGCGGGGGAACTGCGGACCATCGTCGCCACCTTGCGGATGGTGACCGAGTTGGAGCGCATGGGGGACTTGGCGGCCCACATTGCCAAGATCGCAAGGCTCCGCTATCCGGAGACCGCGGTGCCTGAGTCGCTGCGCCCTAACTTCGTACGGATGGGCGACGTGGCGGAGAAGATGGTCGTTACGGCCGGGCAGACTTTGAATGACCGCAACATCCAAAGCGCGCAGGAGTTGCGAGCGCGGGACGAAGAGATGGACGAACTGCGGCGTACCCAGTTCCGAGTGATGCTGAGTGACGACTGGGCGTACGGCGTGGAGGCCGCAGTTGACGTCGCCCTGCTTGGTCGCTACTACGAACGCATCGCCGACCATGCGGCGTCGATGGGTCGGCGAATCATCTACGTCGTGACCGGCCAGCTACCAGAGCACGACCAGATCTGGTCGAAACAGTAGCGGTCGGCCGCGACGCCAGAGCGTCCGTCACAGCCGTCCCTAGAAGCGGCCCACATGCATCTAATGCGGGCGTTTGCCATCACAGCCGTCCAAAGGAGTGGCCGACAGCGGCCAGAGCGGGCGTTTGCCATCACAGCCGTCCAGAGGAGCGGCCGACAGCCGCCAGAGCGGGCGTCACCCATCACAGCCGTGCCAACGTTCACGACACCGCGAAGTAGCGGAGCCACTCGGTTTTGAATTGACGCCGGATACCAGTGGCGCCCCGCTCGATCAGGGCCGCACGGACCCGAACCAGCACTTGCTCGGGTGCGTCATAGAGGTCTTCGGCGGTCACGACAATAAGCCGCCACCCGAGCGCGTCCAGCTCCTCGCGTCGCTTGAGGTCACGTTGCCACTGCGCGGTGTTCATGGCGTGCTGACGTCCGTCGTACTCGATGATCAGTTTGAGTGCCGGATAGCAGAGGTCGAAGCGCATCCGCCACGAACCATCTGGATGGCGAACGATGAAGTTTACTTGGGCCGCTGGAAGTCCCGCCAACACTAAGAGCATTCTCAACCGGCTCTCCATGACAGAGTCCACACCGTCGCGTACGTAGCGCGCTGCTCTGCGCGCCTGCTTCGCTCCCCGACCTCGCCACCTGTTGGCCGCATCAACGAGTTCGCGGGCGCTCGTCTTGCAAGCCCTGACCAGGCTGTCCCCGAGCACCACGAGCGCGACAAGATCGATACCGGCTGCGGCTAGATCAAGGAAGGTCTGCTCGGGTGTCGTGATCGGAAGCGCTCGGATGCGGGTCGTCGCCGTCCCATCTGCGGCGGCATGAGCCTTGACTCCACGTCGTACGGTGCCGCCCGCGTCACCAGGCACGGTCACGTGTACATCGGAGACGTTGGGAACTGCCGCTCCCCAAAGCTGTGCCGCTGTGAAATGACTCACATAGGAGCCGGATGGCGAGATACCAAGTGCCGCCTTCGCGCGCAGCTCAGTGGTGATGGGCATCGTAGATGCGATGTAGCAGTCATAAAAGATCTTGTGGAAGCGAGGGCTCAAGAGCTCTCTAAGTTTGATACCCGCCCCGCGGGCATCGTCTCGGCTGAAAGGTCGGCGAGTGTTGAGAGCGGGGTATTCGCGTACAGGAACGGCCATGTCGCCGATC